>JBEKSF010000003.1:0-91149 GCA_049517295.1 Verrucomicrobiota bacterium | reverse complement strand
ATGCATGAAGGGATTTTAGAGGGTGTGACGCTTGCATGTTAAGAATCGCATGGCTTTGGCCAGATTGTTTTCTCCCATGGCGGCTTGAAAATCGGTGGTCGTCTTGTATTTGGCATTGGGCTGGCGGCTGCGCCATTCCATAAAGAGGCTGTTGGCCAGGCGGCGGAACATGCCCAGAACCCAAAGGCCATGAGGGCTGCGCACGCGGCAACGATCGTCGTTGAGCGAGACGTCCAGGCGTTGATGCAGTCCATTTTCTATGCCCCAGCATTGGCGATTGGCCAGCAACCACTCTTGGGCGTTAAGCTTTTGTGCAGGCAGGCTTGTCACCAGCGCCACGATCTCGTCCTTGCGTCCAGCGTGTTGGCGAAGCAATCGGGCGGCCTGTGCCGCCAGGGGAAAGCCGATGCTCTCAGGAGCCAGGGCGCAGGTTTCAATGGTTCGACTTTCTCGAACGCCCTTGTTGGTTTCCACTCGCCGAGCGCGGGTGGCGGTGGGTTTCAGAGGGGGAAAAACCCGTTTGGGGAACGGGGAGAAGTTTTTCGATGTTCTGGCGGATGGTGGGCTGGTTGTCTTTGAGAGTCAGTAAATAATCCGCGCCATGTTCGAGCACCAGCTCGCGCGCGGTTTGGGTTTGCGTGTGCAAGGCGTCCAGTCCCACCCGCCGGCCCTTTAAATCCAGCTCCCCAAAGAGTTGGCGCGCCACCGGGATTTCATTGGTTTTGGTGTCCACCAGGGCGCTGCCAAGATAAAACTGGCTGGGGACACTCACCGCGCTGAGCACTTCATCGCCGGGGCCATGCTTGGGCTCTTTGCCGTCGACGACGATCAACTCGCCGGGCGGGGGGTCGCCACGGACTTTGGCCTGGATGGCCAAGAGCACTTCATTGACTTTAGCCCCATCGACATTTTTGAGCAGGCGCGAAAAGGTGGACTGGCTGGGGGCGGGGTAGCGGCCCTGTGGATTGAGCCGCACGCCCAAGACCCGGCGTTGCCCCTGGGTCAAGCGCCGGGCAAACTTGGCCAAATCCTTCTGTCCGCGCGGCCCATCGCAGAGCATGACCAACAGGATCAAAGTCAACAGGGACCACAGGGGATAGGATTCAAATCGGCCGCGATGCTCGGGAACCGCTTTAAAATGCTCGGTCAGGGCCTGGATGGCTTTGATCTTGTAGTGGCAGCGGGGAACGCTCCTCTTTTCCACCGATGCCAAGTCTGGCTTGAGATGTTCGGCTTGGAGGCTGCGGCGCGCGTTGGTGGCCAGTTGGCGGACAAACAACTGCTTAGGTTTGTCGTGCTTGACGTAATAGTCGCGTTGATGACGGCCCCACCCGTCTGTCAGCCCCAGTTCCACCCAGTTGTTGGCCGTATAAACGGTGCCGCAGAACTGTTCGGGATCGACGAAGGTCTCAACCACCAGCACCGGATGCCCATAGCGCGCCTGCCAATCCTGGCTCAACCGCTCCAGCGTCAGGCCCAGCGCCCGCGAACCCAGATTGGGGACCGAACGTCGGGGCAAAATCAGAAAACGGCTGTTATTGACGACTAAACTCAGCCTGCGGTCGCGCTGGACATCGCTCCAGCCAATCCATTGATCCCGGTGCCTCAAATGTTTGGCGGCGGCACTGAAAAGCAGCAGCGCCAGCCATCTGCCTTTTGCGTCGACAACGACATAATACAACTGCTCCCCCACGGCCTGGATGCGTCCCAAATAATGGTGTTTTTCCAACAGCCGCTGAAACCGTTGGCGGTCCTTGGAACAGGACAGCAAAATCACTCGTGGTTGATCTGACAGAGCTTGCTCGGACTCTGTGGGCATGGACTGGGTCTTCTTGCTCATTGCCCCGAGAGTAAAAAGTTTTCCCGAGAAAGTCCCGCAAAATCTACTTACCTCTTATCTATCAATCGTTTACATGGAAAGATGCATGTCCGCTGGCGAATTCACCCTTTAAAACCGCCTTTTCATCTTGCCTCGCAATCAAGTTTTCGATAAAAGCTGAGCATGAGGCGGGAATCGGGGAATCAAACAACACTTGCCTGCCAAGCCATTCCGACCTGGCACGATCTTCTGATCATGTCCATAGATGATTCGGCCTTGCATTTCTTTGCGGCCAAACCAAAAGATCTTCAAAAAGGGGCTTGACGGTCCCATAATAATATGGGACATTGACCAGTGTCGGATTGCTCTTTGACATAACGGCAAGCGCCAGTCTCCCGCCCACCGCGCGGGCGACTCGAACCATTCAACCCGATCCGCGTTAACGTTAAAGTCGGTCAAGCCAAGGCAAGGCAAGGCAAGTCAAGTCAAGGTTGGGTGAAGGTGAGTCAAGGTATCGCCGATTGTGCTGCATCTTCCTCATAATCAGGATCTTAATCCTAATCTCTTCCTTCCACGTCAAGAAGAAGTCAAGGTTAGTCAAGGTTGGTCAAGGTGACCTCGTTCCAAGTCAAGGCTTGCCCTTCTCCGCGCCCTCGGCGTTCTCTGCGCGAGCCTGCCTTTTTGGACGCGCTCAGACCCAAAAATCCTCTAAAACCCCGGCAATTGCCCGCATTCCGCACTTGGAAGATTTAAATGCCCGCCGGACTTCAATATCCCATGTTTTGGTGGGACGCACAAGTCTTTTTTTGAAGGTTTTTCGGGTTGGCCGCGAAAGAAGCGGAAACAACCAGTTGAGGGGAATGGAAGATGTTTAGGGAGAGGAGGTTAGCCGCAGAGGTTTGCTTTGAACTTCCCGTTTGACATCTTGGGCTTGGAATGGCTCATTGTCGTTAAGCGGCGTTGAATGACTGGCGCCAAATTTGAAGGCTGAGAAAATGAAAGTCCTGCTGCTTTTTGTTCTGTGGTGCATCCTGTGCGTGCTGTGCTTGCCCGTGGCGTTGCTCGCGCTTGTTCTCTTTCCCCTTGTCTGGCTGGTGTCCTTGCCGTTTCGTCTTCTTGGTCTTACGGTGGGAGCGATCTTCGCATTGCTCGAGGCATTGTTGTTTCTTCCAGCCCGATTGCTCGGGTGGAGGAGGCCGCGCTGCCGCGCTTGGTGAACAACAACTTGCGATTGACCCGCCCGGGAATTACGCGGCTGGACTGGCAACGGTTCAGGGATGAAGGTTACGATTACGAGGGGAAACAAAGGATGACGGGCGGCGCATCATGGGGCGGGATGGCCTGCAATGCGGGAGGCGTGCTTATTGAACTTGAGCGGGAGGAACCAGGCGGCGGCGAGGGCGAGGAGGGTTGCGACGCAAAGGAATTGGCCCAGGCGCAGACTCTCCGGGCGGTAGGCGAAAACGATGGCCGATCTGCCGGCCGGAAGGGAGACGGCGCGGAAATTGTAGTCCGCCCGCTGGATGCGCGCGGGCTGGCCGTTGACGCTGGCCCGCCAGCCGGGAAAATAAGTGTCCAGCAAAAGCAGGAATCCAGGGCGGGGCATGGCGGCCTCGATGCGCACCTCATCGGGACGGTAGGAGGTGACGCGGACGGAGGTGGCGGTGGTGGTTTCCGCGGGTGGAAGCGGGGCGCGGCCTTGGGGCGGATCCGGCGGGTCTTCGAGCAGCAGGACACGGGTTGGGTCGAATCCGCCGGCGGTGACGCGGCGGAGGAGGGTGGCGGGGTTTTGCTCGACTTCGTAATCGAACACCGGGAAGGCGCGGTCGCGGCATTCTTTGTAACGATAGATGAAAACCTCGTTGGAATAGACCAAGTCAAACAGACGCGGCGGCAGAGGGATGGCGGTCGCGGCCAGAATGTATTTCGCATTTAGAAGCGGAAAGGAGGGCGGTATCGTTTGGACGTTTCTGTAGAAATAGAAATCGCCGGCGCGGCCGGTGATGAATTCTTCGTAACGGCGCACGGTCATGTAATCGGACCCGCGGATGTCCTGGAGGCCGAAGACCTCTGCGGTGTTGGGACCCAGGGTGAGGCCGCCCGCAAACACCCTAAAGAGCGAGTCATCCTTTCGCAGCCAGTCGATGGCGGGAGTGCGGGGGTAGTAAAGGTCGCGCGGGATGGAGGGGTTGAAGCCCATTGCGAACCAAAGCAAATCACACGCCGTCCAGCCAAGGCATACCAGCGTGGGCAGCCATCGGCCCCAACGCGGGGGCGACACGGCCAGTGCGAAAGAGAGAATGAGGCCGGTTGCCAGCACAGCCAACTGCCGGGCCAGAAAGGCCCGGTGGGCTGAATCGAGGCCGTGGATTTTCGGGGCGACAAGGAACCAAAACCACAGGAGCGCCCCTGCGGCGAGCGCGACGAAGCCAGCCGCGACCGCGAGCGCCTTGCGGCGACGGGCCGTCCGAGCGATCTCATCCCAGCCCAAGGCGGCGAGGACCGCAAGGCTGAAATCGACCACCAACAAGAGGCGCGTTTGATTGACATCATGGAGAATGGGCGTGGCGCGCAGGAGGGTCCGGCATGGAGGGACGCCGAAGATGACGAGCAGCGAGCCGACGGCCAGAAAGAAATAAAACCTGGTCCACGGGCAGCGACGGCGGGTCATCGCGCAGGCAGCCAGGAAAAGCGGCAGGATCGCGACATAGCCGGTTCTTTCATTGAAATTGTCCGGTTCGGGGCGGCCGAGCAAATCGGGCAAGTCCTCGAAGCCTGAGGAGGGATTGCCGAGGACATTGGGGAGAAGGAAATGGATAAGAGAGGCGGGAGCCAGATGCGAAGACCATCGCTCCAACGTGGCGGAGGCGGCGGGCGTGGAGCTGAGGCGGTAATACTCCAGGTAGGGAAGGATTTGGGGCGCCGCCAGAAGCAGGCCGGCGGCGATCGCGGCGGCCAGCAACCCGGCCCGCAGCAACGGCCGCTCACGGCGATGCTCCATCAGGCCGTTTGGACTTTGCGGAGTCGCGGCGGTCTGGATTGACGCAATGAGGCGGAAAAGGAAATAGAGCACCGTCACGATAGTCAGGTGTATCGCCGTTGGAGGGTGGCCGCCCAGGAGCATGAAGGCGTAAACGACGGCGAAGCCAATCCAGATACGAAGAGCGGCCGGCCCGTGCGGATGGCGGAAAGATTCTTCGACCAAGTAGAGGAGCAGGGGCAGCCACATTGCTGCGTTGACCTGGGGATGCCCCAGCCAGACGATCATGAAGCCGGACAGGGAAAAGACCAGAGCCGCCAGGAAAGCGGCGGGGTGGGACGCGCCCAAGAGACGGAGGTAAAGCAAGGTGAACCAGCCGGCCAGAGTGAGCTTGAGGAAGGCGGCCCAGCCGCTGGCGGCAAAGGGGTCCAACGGCGACAACAGGCGGTTGATCGGAAAGAGCAGCGCGCTCTGGATGCAGGCGAGATTGGGTTTGCCGCAGCAGAGGTTTGGGTCCCAGAGCGGCAGTTTGTTGTGCTGATGGACGAATTCGTGATTGGGGAGAAAAACCCGGTATTGATCGGCCAGCATCCGGTTGGATGGAGGCGCGGTTTGGTTCCAAGGCGCCCAATTCAGGACGGCATCAGCCGGCACCAAGCCGTTTGCCGTCAAAAGCGACTGGTGCAGGAGTATGACCACCACAATGGCCAGGGCGGCAAACCAGAGGAGGCCGAGCGCTTGCGAACCGAGCCCCGTGCCGGCGGGCGGGGCGGTTTCAACGCGTCCTTCATTGGGCGGATGGTTCACAAGGGGCGGACAACGGTCGTCACAAGTTGAAGTCTGGTCCGAGGTAAATGTCGCGCGCCTTTGGGTCGAAGAGCATTTCCGGTCCCGGTCCGTCAAAAACGACCTGGCCGCGGTGGATCAAATAGGCGCGGTCCACGAGCTTGAGGGTTTCGCGCACGTTATGGTCGGTGACGAGGATGCCCAGACCGCGTTCTTTGAGGCGGCGGATGATTTTTTGGACTTCATAGACGGCGATGGGGTCGATGCCGCTGAAGGGCTCGTCCAGGAGGAGGAGTTTGGGGCTGGTGACCAAGGCGCGGGTGACTTCGAGGCGGCGTTTTTCGCCGCCGCTCAGAGTGTAGGCCATGCTTTTGGCGATGCGGGCGAGGTCCAATTCGTCCAGGAGAGATTTGAGGCGCAGTTTGCGCTCGGCCTTGCCCATGCGGCAGGTTTCCAGGATGGCCAGGATGTTCTGCTCGACGGAGAGTTTGCGGAAGATGGACGGTTCCTGAGTCAAGTAACCGATGCCGAGGCGGGCGCGCTTGTGCATGGGCAGGCGGGTGATGTTCCGGCCCTCGAAAAGCACCTTGCCCTCGTCCGGCTTGACGAGGCCGACGACGATGTTGAAGGTGGTGGTCTTGCCGGCGCCATTGGGACCCAGCAGGCCGACAATTTCACCCGGAGAGACGCGGATGGAAACGACGTTGACGACGCGGCGCCCGCCGTATTGCTTGACCAGTTTGTCCGTGGCCAGGAGAGGGGGGACGGTGGCGACGGCCACGGCGGGGCCGGAGTTTTCCTTTTGCAAAAGCGGGTCGGGTTTTGGCTGGGGTTCGCTCATGGCTCAGGGGGAAGGCGGATGGGCCGGGGACTTGATGAGATTGATTTTGTAGGGGCCGCCGCCGCCGAAACGATTTGTTTTTGACTGCCAGATGAGGTAGTCGGCGTCGGAAACGATGTATTTGTCCGTGATGGCGAAAGGCTGGCCGGTCAGTTTGATTTGATCGCTGGCGGCGGCATAGACGGCGCGCCGGCCGGTGGCGTGAAGGGTTTGGGCCGATTTGACCTGGTCGAAGACGACATTCTGTTCGGCCACGGCCTCCTCGATCTGATTGGTTACTGAGGAGAACCGGGCGGTGACAACGACGGCGGACATCGTGTTGCTGGGCGCCGCCAGCGTGCTTCCGAAGACGCGAATGACGACGTTGCTTTCGGCGCGAACGTCTTTCATCAAGCCGGTCGCGGGCGAGCGGTGGGCGGTGAGGATGTCGCACACGATGGTCTTGACAACGCCGGTTTTGCCGGGGGCGGTCTGGCCGCGGACGTTGCCTATGGCGACGGCGGCGGCGACCTGGTTGCTGACCAGTTCAACATTCAGGAGGTCGCAAGCGAGGGTGTCGCGCAAGGCGCCGTTTTCGAGCAGGCTGGCTTGCACGTTGCGGCGGAAGACGGCGAGGTTGGTTTGGTAATCGAGGTCGGCGGAGGTGATGATGAGCCATTGATTTGTCGAGCGCCCGGAGGGCGTCTGTGTGTTGGCTGGGCCGGCGGCAGAGGTATTGAGTTTGAGACGGGCCTGGCCGCGCGCGTGGTAGATTTTATTGGTCAACTGCGCGATCAGCACCGTTCCTTTGACTTCCATTTGATCGTTCCACCACACCGGGTTGCCGGTCAGTTCAAACAAATCGTTGGCGCGCGTATAGAGGGCCTGGTCGGCGGTGGCGCGGGTGGCGTCAGCCTGATTGACAATGATGACGTTGCCGGTGGCGACCATGCTCTCCAGCGGGCCGTTGGTGGGGGGGAATTGGAGGGTGGCAAAATCGGCGAACAATTCGCGCACGCCGGTGTCATCGGCCCTGGGCGGCGCGCCGGTTCGCCGCTGGTCCGGCGTGGGCGCGGCGTTGGGCCACCAGACGCGGACATGGCCCGCGGCGGTGAGGAGATGGCGGGTGCTGTCATAGGTAAATTTCCGGGCGATGGCGCGCTGATCGCCGTTTTGCCAGGTGGCGTCGCCCGACAGGTCGGTGATTTCGCTGCCATTGGTAATGTAATAGAAGGCGGTTTGGCCGGTCGCGCGGCCTTTGTTGGTAGTGGTGATGACGACATTGCCGATGGCGAGGATGGTCTGGATGGCGCTGTTGGAAGTGAATTGAACGGACATGGTTTGGGAAGTCAGGTCCATCTGGGGGTCGAGGACATGGACGCCGCCGGCGTAATCGACATGGTTGGAGAGGTAACTGAATCGGCAAGTGCGGGAAAAGATTTTCAAAATCTCGCCGGAGTTGACGGGCGCGTTGGATTGCGGCTGGCCCATCATGGAGGTTCGGAGCAAGGCGCGGAGGACGCGCGTCTCGGTCCGGTTGGAGATGATCAACAAGTGATCGGCCTGAGTAAAGAAGAAACCCTGCCCCTGGACGAACAGGTTGGTGAACAGGTTGGTGGCCGGCGTGAAGAGTTCCATGTAGCCGGCGTCCCAGGCGGTGTTGCTGACGATGTCGATGTGGGACTCCGGGCCTTGGACGATGAACTGGACTTGGCCGGACTGGCCGCCGTGATAGGATTTCAACTCGAAGGGCGTGACCAGGACCTCCCGTTCCGTCAGCCGGTTCCAATCTTTGCCCGAAAGGGTGAAATCGAGAGCCGGGCCTGTGGGAGTGTCGCGGTAGCGGGTGATGGAGGGAACATTGGTGGTGCCGCTGATATGGGCTTCGGGGGGCAATTGGGCGCGCAGATGCAGGCTGACGCCGAGCGCGAACAGGCAGAGGAACCGGAAGCGCGGTTTCATGGCGCGGGCGGCAACGCGCGCACTGTGGCGCGCAGCTTGACCAACCCGGCCAGAAGCCAGGCCATCTGATCCAGGAAAATCATGTTGGGGCCATCGCTCAGCGCGCGGTCCGGGTCCGGATGCGTTTCGATGAACACGCCGTCGGCGCCGGCGGCAATGGCGCAGCGGGCGAGCACCGGGGCCATCTCGCGCTGGCCGCCGGAGCGGTCGCCTTCGGCGCCGGGCAGTTGGACCGAATGGGTGGCGTCGAAGATGACGGGGAAGCCGAATTGGCGCAGGAGAGGGATGGAGCGCATGTCGGCGACGAGGTTGTTGTAGCCAAAGGTGGCGCCGCGCTCTGTCAATAGTAATTTTCGCCCCCCCGCCCCCACGGCTTTCCCGACCACCTGTCCCATTTCCTGCGGGGAGAGGAACTGGCCCTTTTTCAAGTTGACGATTTTGCCCGTGCGCACGGCGGCGGCGATCAAGTCGGTTTGGCGGCACAAGAAGGCGGGGATTTGGAGAACGTCCACCACTTGGGCGGCGGCTTGGGCCTGCTCTTCGGTGTGGACATCGGTGAGGACCGGGACTTGGAGGCGGGCGCGGATATTGGCCAGGACCTCCAGGCCGCCTTTGAGGCCGGGGCCGCGGAAGGACTTGGCGGAGGAGCGGTTGGCCTTGTCAAAGCTGGCCTTGAAGATGAAATTGACGCCGAGGCGGCGGCAGGTTTTGCGCAGGGAGGAGGCGACCTGGAAGCAAAGGGACTCGCTTTCAATGACGCAGGGGCCGCCGATCAAAGTCAATTGCTTCGACCGCCGCAACGAATTCCAGATGGCCGCATCCGTCAGCACGCCGTGTCTCCGGCATCGTTGTACGGCAAAGGGCGGGCGGCGGCAAGAAGATCAATGGGGGGGCGCATTGCAGTTTTTTGGGTGAGTCCTGGTGGCGAAGCAAGACTTCAGGTTTTCGGACTGTTCGATTGAGAAATTGTCATTTGTAATCGGAAGGGGTTTGACGGCGTCCTGACCTGGGCGCATAGTCCGGTTGTGAACGTGGAGCAACTCGAAGAACTCGTCCATGCGCAACCATTTGAGGCGTTTTGCTTGATCATGGCCAATGGCGAACGGCTGGTGGTGCCGCACGAGGATTTTATCTGGATCATGCCCAATCGGCGCATTGTCCAGGTGGCGCTGCCCAATGGCGCGTCGCGCTGGGTCAATATGCGGTTGGTGGCCGGCTTGGAGAAACCCGTGGGGCCGTCGAATGGCGGAAGGAAGAAGCGCAAGCGTTAAGGAGGGGGGGAGGGCAGGCATCCGCTTTAGCCTTAACGCCCGTCAGTCAATTCCCGGCGTTTGAATCCTTTCGTATTGTTTGCGCAGGGGGCGAGGGGCTGGCGTTTCGCCTTACTGAGAAGTCGATAGCATAGACTACACGAGAGGCCGAGGGAATAGCCGCAAAAAAGCGCAAAAGGCACACAACCACAAGGACTTCTGGGCTTCTTGTGCCTTTTTGCGGCTATTTAATTTGTGTTCAAACCTACGGCCTCCTCTGTAGTCTTGCAAGATGGCCGCTGGGAAGGCAAGCTGCCGCCAGTCACAGGCACGACGCAGATGAGGACGGGCAAACAACTCATTGAGATATCCTGGCCACGCAACATTTGTCTGGCGGCCATCGCCGGGGCATGGCTGCTGGGGGTGTGCCACGCGCACGCGGACGGGTGTTTTGTCTTCCACTGGAACAAACAAAAGGACATCAACGAGCCGACCCAGAAGGCCATCATCCTGCATGACAAGGGCCGGGAAGACATGGTTTTACAGGTCAAGTATGAAGGTCCGGCGGAGGAGTTCGGATGGTTGATACCGGTGCCTGGTTTGCCCGAAGTCAGGAAGGGTTCGATGGATTGTTTCTACGAGTTGAGCCGGCTGACCCAGCGGTCGTTTGGTCGTATGGGGAGCGCCTCCGCCGGCATGAGCCGAGGCATGGGCGAGGACGCGGGAGTCAACGTGATAAAGGTCGAAACCGTCGGCGCGTATGAAGTGGCCGTGCTTTCGGCCACCAATGCTGTGAGCCTTGGCGAATGGCTAGAGGCCCATCACTTCGCTTTTCCGAAGGAGAAGCAGGATGTCCTGGATGGTTATATCAAAAAGCAGTGGTACTTTGTCGCCGCCAAGATCGACCCCACCCAAGAGGGATTCGTCATGCAGCGGAGTTTGCCAAAGAAGGAGCCAGACCGACCGACGATTTCTCCGTCCATCCGCAAGCAACTTGCCAATGGAGAGTTGCATCCGTTGGTCATAAGTTTTCCCTCGGAGAGGTGTGTGTTCCCCCTGGCGATTTCAGCCGTCAACGGCAAGTCGTCCGAGATCTCACTTTACGTGCTGTCGTCCGAACCCGCCGCGACGCCTGTCTTGCGGCTGGGATGAATTGGGATGCCAGCTTTGCCCCCCGGTTGTTGGAGTTATTGAGTGATCCGAGTGGGGAAGTTCGTGGGGCAGCAACAGGATGTCTGAAAGAACATAGGGATGCCTCGCAAATTCCGGTTTACAGGAAAATAGTGGAGCAGGACGGTTTGCCCGCGGCCTCGGCCATCAATTTATTGGGACGTGACGATTTCTCGAGGGAACAACTGGTTCACCTGTTTTCCTCCACCAACCTCGGGGTAGTTTCGACCGCCTTCGCGATGCTGCGGCGTCAAAACCTTGAACTGAACGAGATCGAGCCGCTTCTGACCAACTCCCTGGGCCTGGCCCGGATGATGGGCCTGAGAGCACTGACTCAAATCGGCGATAAGGCGGCGGTGGAACGGATTGTGGCTATGCTGCAGGACCCGAACGAAGTCGTCCGATGGGGTGTGCGCGCCAGATTACGCTTGCTGAGCGGACAGAAACTTGGACCCGACCCGGCTGCATACGAAAAATGGTGGGCGGAAAACAAAAATGATTTCACGGCGGCGCCATCTTCAGGTCGCGGTTTGGAAGTGCATTAAAAAAAAGCAAGCTTGGATGGGCACGTCTGGATACGACCGCGATGGGAATGCAAATACACGGGGCAGGGAATGTGGCTGGCGAGACGCCAGCCACGGCGACCGGGACGGGTCGCGCCACCCCCAACCGAGGAACCGACACCGTGATGCAGTAGTGGCAGTGTCAAGATGCGGTTAAGGGGGCAGGGTTTGGCGGCAGATGACGTTGTGCTCCAAGTCGGCGATGTAGAGATGGTTGCGCGCGTCTACGGCAATGGCTTGGGCGTGGGCGACGGGGCCGTCGGCGGCCTCGGTCAGCGGCAGCGGGGGGAGCAGCATGGCGGTTTTTCCATCAGGCGAAATGCGATGGATGCCGGCATCGTCTGTCACATATACGAAACCGCGCGGATCGACGGCCAGGCTTTCGGGATTGGATAGGGCGCTGAAAAAGGGGCTGACCCTGTCTGAGGGGGCGATTTTGCGGATGGCGTTGTTGCCCAGGTCGGCCACATAGACGTTGCCCGAGTCGTCGAGCGCGATACCGCGCGGGTTGCCAAAGGATTCGGCCACGGTAATGACACCACCATCGGGACTGATCTTGCGGAGGGAGAGATTGCCATTGTCGCAGACATAGACATTGCCCGTCCTGTCCACGGCAACGGACCAAGGGTTGGCAAATTGGGCCTGGGCGCCGCGGCCATTTTGGCGACCGGGCGACTGGGAGGAACCGGCGAGCAGGCTGACCACGCCGTCCGGGGTGATTTTGCGGATGGTGTCGTCGGCGAAATCAGCGACATAGATATTTGCGGCGGCGTCCACGGCGATGCCTTGCGGGGCCATGAACGGCGGCGCGGCGCCTTTGGCGTCCGTTGCGCGCAAGTTGGCGGCCAAACCGGCGAGCGTGGTGACGGTGTGATCGGGGTCGATTTTTCGAATGGCGCGGTTGCCGGAGTCGGCCACGTAGAGGTTGCCCAGGGTGTCAACCGCAATTCCACGCGGCCAGCGGAAGCGCGCGTCGGCCCCGGCGCCGTCGGCATCGCCCACCGCGCCGATGCGGCCGGCGATAATGGGCGACGACCAGGTGGAAGGCACGGGGGGCGGGACGGGCTTGACGATTTCGGGCGGCGCGGGAGTGACCACCGGGCCAGGCGGGAGAGTTGGCGCGGATGGAGTGGAGAGTCGGGCGGGCCAAAACACCCATAAGGCCAGGGCAAGGAGCGCCAGGGCGGCGGGAATCCAGAGGGCGGCGGGGATGCGGCGGACGCGCCGGGCCAGGCCGTGCGGTCCGAGGGGCCGCTTGCCGTCGTTGATGCGTGCCAGGTCGGCCAGAACATCGGTCATGTCGGCGTAGCGATCGCGCAATTGGCGGGCCATGGCGCCCTCGGCGACCGCGGTGAGGGCGGGGTCGGCGGCGGGGTGGCGGGCTTTGATTGGTTTGGGCGGGCCGGCCAGGATTTGCCGGCGGATGTCCCTGGTGTTTGCGCCGGCATAAGGCGGCTCGCCGGTGAGCATCTCGTAGAGCAGTGCGCCGAAGGAGTAGATGTCGCAGCGGGTGTCCTCGGCGTTGCCGGCGGCGACGCCCGGGGACATGTAGGGGGCGGTGCCTTCGAGTTGCTCGCGTTCAACGTCAATAATAGAGTCGTTGAACAGGGTGCGGGCCAGGCCGAAGTCGGCCAGGCAGGCGGCGGGGCCGGGGCCGAGGAGGATGTTGGCCGGTTTGAGGTCGCGGTGAATGATGCCGCGGCGATGAGCGAATTGGAGGCCGGCGGCGACCTGGAGGGCGATTTCCAGGGTCACGGCGGGTTCCAGAGGGCGGCCCGGTTTGATGAGCTGGGCCAGGCTGCCACGCTGAAAGAAGGGCATGACGAAATAGGGGCCTTGCGGGCGGTCGCAAACTTCCAGGACTGGGACGACATTTTTGTGTTTGAGTTTTTGGAGATGGCCGGCCTCCTTGACGAAACGATGGACGACCTGCGGGTTGGCCACCAATTCGGGCCGCACCATTTTGACGGCGACCTCACCGCCGCTTTCAGAGTCGCGCGCCAGAAGGACGACGCCCATGCCGCCGGCGCCGAGGACGCGGGCCACTTCGTAGCGGGCCAAGGTGGCGAGCAGGCCGGGGCGCGTGGGAGGGGAAAGCATGAGGTGGCCGACCAATTCGGCGATGGGGCCGGCGAAGGCCGAGACGGGCGGGATGAAGGCCGGCGGCTGCGGGTTGGAAGGCTCGTTGCTCATTTGGTGGAAGCGGGGGCCGGGCCGTTTTTCTCCAATTTGAGGCGGGCTTGGGCCAGCAAGTCGCGGATGGGTTGACTGACCCAGGGCTGGTCGCCGGCCCAGCGCATGCCGCGGGCCAGCTCAGGGTCGGTGAGCTGGGAGATGCGTGTGTCCAGGCGGGCCAGCGCGGCGGCAATGCTGGCGTAATAGAGCACGGCGGCGATTTCCCTGGGCAGACTGCTGTCGGGGTGGTCCATGTTGATCTTGGCGAAGTCCTTGGTCAGCGAGAGCAGTTCCAGCGGCGGGACGGGATGGAGGAAGAGGTCGAGAAAACTTTTGAGCAGCAGGTTTTGGGCGTCGCTGAGGGTTTTCAGGCGGCTGGCGGTGGCGGGGTCGAAGCCGGCGAGATCGACGAGGATGGGGGCGGCCATTTGGTGGCGGAAGATGGCGCCCAGTTCGTCGGGGCGCCAGAGGCGGGCGCGCTCGGCCCCCGCCGCCAGGAAGGCGGCGAGGCTTTTGGGCGCGCTTTTGGAGAGTGCGCCGGCGGAGTCAAAATCGGACATAAAAAGCGAACCAGCTCAATCTTACACTACGGTTTGTTTGATGGCATCTTGCGTGCGGCGGATTAACCGCGTTTGGCCATGCCGGCGACGAATTGCTCCAGGGCCTGGATTTCGGCGGCGGTGGCGGCATCCTGCCCGGCGTACTCCTTGATCAGGCGGGTGAGGTGGATTTTAAAAATGCGTTTGGCGGTCAGGAGCATGTTCGAGGCGTCGGTCGGGGATTTCAATCCAAAGCGGTCGATCAACTGGTCGTAGGGCACCTGTGGGGCATCGTTGAAGAGCGGATCGAGCAAACGGATGCGGAACATTTCCCAGATATTGGAGCGGCGCGGCTGGTCGGCGGAGGGGTCCTTGCAATCGGCCTCCATGCGCCGGAGGGTCTCGGCCAGGACGGTGCGCACCCATGTCAAGTCGAATTGCTCGGCCGGCGCCTCCGGGCCCGGGAATTCCTGCTCCATCTGGTCCAGCGAGAGGGGGGGGCGGCGGGATTCGAGACGGTCCAGGCGGTCGAGGACGAAATGGCGGAGGCTGGTTTTGAGGAAATCGCGGAAGTGGCCACGCTGGGGGTCGGCGCGTTGGAGCCATCCCTTTTTAAGGATTTTGTCCTCGGCAAATTCCTGCAAGAGCACGTCGGCCTGATCTTTGAGAGCGGGGAAGGAAGCGACCAGAAAGATGCGCAACGGAGGCCAATAGAGGCGGATGAGGTGATCGAGGCGGGATTCATCGGCCTCGGCCACCTTTCCCAACTCCGTCCAATCGGTGCGCGGAAAGATGGAACCGGCTGCTGATTCAGAAGACATAATCGAGCGGAGACATTGAATGGGAGAGCGGCCTTGAGGGCAAGCGCATTTGGGGGAAAGTTCGGGCTGGGTGAATTTGTTTTCTGGAGCGTATCTGGCTTTGGGAAAGGGTTCGGCGATTGAAACGATTGAGATTGAAAATTGGTCATTGAGAATTTGTCATTTGTCATGTCAAGAAGGAGACAGTTCGTTTTGCCCTTGTGAAAGGGGGGCAGGCACCCTAGAGATTCTTCAATGAGGATTAGCAGAGGCCTTTTTATTCGTTTGGCCGGATGCGGCGCCGCCGTCGCGCTGGCGATTAACTGCGGAAGATCGTTCGCCGCGGAGGAGCCATCCGCGTCGCCTGACTGGCCCAAGGCCGATCCGGCGGCCGTCGCGCGGTGGGAATCGCTGCGCTTTGGCATGTTTATTCACTGGGGGCCGGTGAGTCTGACGGGGCACGAAATCGGGTGGTCGCGGGGCGCGGAGACGCCGATCGAGGTTTATGACAGACTTTACCAGCAGTTTAATCCGACAAATTTCAACGCGGACGAATGGGCGGGCCTGGCTCAGGCCGCAGGCATGAAGTACATCGTGCTCACAACCAAGCACCACGACGGATTCTGCCTTTGGGACACAAAATTGACCAAGTATAACATCATGAATTCACCCTTTCATCGCGACGTTGTCAAGGAACTGGCGGCGGCGTGCGAAAGACATGGGATCGAATTCGGCGCCTATTATTCGGTCTCCGACTGGTATCAACCCGACTGGCCCACAACCAGTCCGGGCGGCACGGTCAGGCGCACGAATTCCGACATGGACGGCTACGAGAAATATCTTCAAGGGCAAATCACCGAACTGATCACCAACTACGGCCCCCTGCTGACCCTCTGGAACGACGTGCCGGCGGAATTTGGGAAACGCGGGGCGGATACCATCAAGCTGGCGCGCCGGCTTCAGCCTGACATCCTGATCAACGACCGCACCGGCGACGGCGGTGATTACGACACACCGGAGCAGCACATCGGCAAGTTCCAGATGGATCGTCCGTGGGAGTCGTGCATGACCATTTCCGCGCACAACGCCTGGGCGTGGGGCGGCGCGCAAGACGGAGTCAAATCCACGGCGGCCTGCCTGCGGATGCTCATTCGCTGCGCGGGGGGCGACGGGAACATGCTGTTGAACGTCGGTCCGCGGCCGGACGGGGAGATTGATCCGGAACAAGCCAGCCGGCTCAGAGACATTGGCGCATGGCTGGAAAAAAATGGCGGGAGCATTTACGGCACGCGCGGCGGCCCGTGGGAACCGACGGCGTTGATCGCCAGCACTCGCAAGGGGAACACCATTTTTATTCACGTGATGCGTTCCGAAGACGGGCGCGTTGAACTGCCCGCCATTCCAGCCAAAATCAAATCGGCGACCTTGACCGGGGGCGGAAAGGTCAAGTTCAGGCAAAGGCGCGGCAGGCTCGTCGTGAGGGTTCCCAAGTCATTACTTCAGCCGGTCGATACGATAGTGAGACTGGAATTGGACCGGCCAGCGCTCGACATTGCGGCGCTGCCGATCGGTTCCGGCATCAAAGCCAGCGCGTCGAACGTTTATCAGAACGACGAGGCGCAATACGGGGCGCAGCAGGCCTTCGACAGTGACACGGATACTCGATGGGCCACGGACACCGGGGTGAAGCAGGCATGGATCGCAGCCGACCTGGGCAAGCGCAAGACAGTGGGCGCGGTCCGGATTCAAGAGGCTGAGCCTTACGCCGGGCGGGTGACGGAGTTTGAGTTTCAGTACCGCGCCGTCCACGAGTGGAAAACCATTTTCCACGGAACCAAGATCGGCGGGCATTTCGAAAAGAGCTTCAAGCCGGTAAGAGCGCGGGAATTTCGCTTGAATATACTTGACGCCACGGAAGGTCCGACCATAGCGGAGATTGAACTGGTTGGAAAACGGCGGTAGAATCCCATCCTTACGATCAGGATTTGGGCGGCAGTGTTGCCGGATGTTCGCCGGCTTTCAACCAGGCGCGATAGCGGCGTTGCAATGCCCGGAGAAATGCGGCGCGGGTTGCGGGAGACACGCGCGCCAAGATAGGTTCCAGCAGTCGCTCGACTTCGGCGTGCGCTTGTTCGAACTGCGCCGGAGGGGCATTGTCCCGCGCTGCCAAGGCGGTCAGCAGCTTTTCCAATTCCGGATTCACGGGAAGGCTGCGCGCAGGATGCGAGCTTCTTCGTCGGGAGTCATCTCGGTGTGCCAGAGGGCCAATTTGTCCTGCAAATGACGCAAGCGGGCTTTGACACGGCGGGCCACCGCGCGGTCAGAGAAACCGGCGTGCCCAGTCGCTTGTTCCAGAACTTGTCCCCAGGCAATTAGCTGAGTCACCCATGCACGGTGTTGCTCAAGGGCGGGCTTGGTATCCTGGCCGGTCAGGTGGCTGGCTTCCCACGCACCGAGGGCGGAACACACTTCATCCCAATCCTCGACACCCATTCGGAGAGTTCGGGTCATTCGCTCCTCAAAGTTGCCAAGTTGGCCAACTTCCAGCGGCAACGGCTCCAGCGGGGCGATGCTCATGGACCAAACCTACCCGCAAGGACCCCGCGACGCAAGCCGGGAGATACTCTATCAATCCTGCCGCGGTTCCAGGCGGGCGATTTCGGCCATGATTTCGTCGGCGATCCGCTGGTAAATGTCCTTGAGGCGCTGTTTGGGAGCGGTGCGGGCTTCCTCCCGCAGGGCCTGGAAGTAAAGTGGACGGCCATACTTGACCATCACGCGGCGGGGGCGGGGCACGAGCACGTGCGGACCAAAGGCGCGGTGCGTTCCAAAGACCCGCGCCGGGACGACCGGGGCGCTGGATTTGATGACAGCCAAACCGATGCCGGAGCGCGCGGGGTTCATCTCACCGTGCCGGGTGCGAGTGCCTTCTGGAAACAAGATGATCGCGCCGCCTTCTTCGAGGCGTGTCAAGATCATTTTCAAGCCCCGCCCCGTGCCGCCGTCGCGGTCCACCGGCACGACCCTCCAGGAGCGCAGGATGGAGGCGAGGATCGGAACGCGAAAGATCGAATCGCGCGCCAAATAGCTGATGTGGCGGGCGACGCCCGCGCCGACCAGCGGGGGATCGATGTAGCTGGCGTGATTGGAGGCCAGAATGACCGGGCCGCGGGCGGGGACGCGTTCGGGATTGAAAACGCGCCAGCGAAAATAGAGCGCGAAGACGGCCCGGAAAAAGAGCCAGCCGGCGCGGTAGCACGGGTTCATGCGGCTGGGATCCGTTTGGGAGGGGGCGTCAGTCACGGGGCGATTAGGCTCATGAGTAGTCAGGTCAATCGATCTTAGCCTCCCAGTTGCGACCTTCCCACCGCTGGGCGGCAGTCCAGAAGAAAGTGAACTCCACCGCCGCGCCGGAGGCAAGTTTCTCCGTCGGAATATCGGTGTGCCACAGGCGCAGCGGGGCGCTGAACGAGGTATGCGCGGCGGTTTTTGTGGCCCAATTGTCGGCGGTCCATATCACGGTGGCTTGGGCCTCGACAATGATGCGCAAGATTTTGCCACGGGGAATGTGGCGCAACGGATGGCGCAGGAGCCAGATTTCGTGGCGGCTGGGGACCGGATGGGCCACGTAACGCTGGAAGGCCGGCTCGATGCGGTCATAACACACTCCATCGTGGCGGCTGCGCACCAGCGAGACATATTCCGCGTGCGACCAGCACAGGGGCATCGCCGCGCCGGTCGGCTGGCCGCGTTTCATTTTGCCGTTGGGCAGGTCATCGTCGTCCCAAAGCTGCTCTGAAATCATGCCGCCCGCGTTGGCGAATTTCTCCATCGCCTTGATAAAGGGGAGGGGGTCGCGGCCGGCCGCCAGTTCGTAATGTCCGCGTTCGCCGGTCAAAATGGGCCAGGACCGCCCCACTCCGGCGCCGTCGAACGCGGTGCCGTCGTCCTTCTGGCCGTAGCCATCGTGGTTGTAGCGGCGCCAGCACGGTCCCTGGGGCAAATCGCGCTTGAGCACCCGGTCGATGACATCGACCGAGGAGCGGACGATGGGATCGTTGGCGGCCCGGATGCCAAAGCGCACCAGTTGGAGGAAGTCACCGCCGACGACGTTGCGGGCGGGATGCTCGCCGCCGCCGTTGGCGATCTGGAGGGTGGTGGTGTTCGGATCGGCGTGGGGGTCGGGCGTCTCCGGGTCGGTTGGATTGATGCGGATGTAATGGCGGGGAAGGCCGTCCACCAATTCGCCGCGCGTTGTGACCGTCCAATCCTCGACGTGGGCCGCGAGCCAGTCGGCGTAAGTCAAGATGAAGTTTTTGTCGGCCTCTTCTTCCGCGAAGTCCGCGGCGCAGACCAGCCCCGCGATGACGGAGGCGAGGGTCGAGGGGGAATAGCCGGCGTTTTCCTCCCAGCGTTCCTGCGAGGTGACGGAGCCGTGGCGCATGAGGTAGGAGGCGGCGCGCGTGATGACGGTGCAGGGATCGCATTGGCCGATGTGGACACCCTCGCGGCGCAAGCGCCAGGCCAGGAGAATGGGGGCGGCCACTTCATCCAGTTGCAAGCCGGGCCAGTACATGCGGCCATCGATCCAACTGTTTTGGGGAAAGCTGCCGTCGGGCCGCTGGATGACGGCCAGCCAGATCAAGGCCCGCGACGGCGTGCCGGTCTGGCCTGTCGCCAGGAGGGCGGTGGCGCTTTGGGCCAGGTCGCGCGTCCAGACCAGATGGTAGCCGCCCAAATCATTGTCGCCCTTGGTTTCGCCCCACGGGATGCTCATGGAAGCGATGATCGCCCCCTGGAAAACCTTGTCCTCGTGGGCCAGGAGGACGCAGCGGCTCAACCGGTAAGTATGGCCGTCGTCGCCGGTGTGTTCGTGGAATTGGTGGTTGGTGGCGATGACCGTCCGTTTCCACTGGCGCATGTAGGTCTCGCGATGAGTGTCGAAGGGGGTGGTCAGGGATTGGAGGAGCTTGGCGGCGGCGCTCTGGAAACTTTGCCCCAGCGAAATGGCCACGACGAATTCTCCGCCATTGCGCCGGGGATCAATCTCACCCGTCAGTGCGATGTTCCCGTTTTCGGCAGAAGGGAATTGCCAATCCATCTTGAAATTGCGCAAATCCTGCCAGCCGTCGCTGGCGCCGACAAAGCCCGTCGAGCATTTGGTGAAATGGGAGGTGCAACCCATAATGAGGTGAAAGGCGCCGCGGCGGGCGTGGAGGAGGCGGCTGGCGCTGACATCGGCGCAGTAGCCGGAATTGGCGGCGCCGCAGCGGTCGATGTGCGGGGCCAGCAAGGCGTAGAGCCGCAACTTGTCGCGCAGGGCGGGGTCGGCAATCTCCAGCCGTGTGTGGATCAACAGGACCGAGCGGTGTGGATCGGTGCAGATTTCCTTGATCAGGCGGTAGCGTCCGTTGGGTTCGGAGTTGGTCAGGCGGTAGAACAAGCAGGCCCGCTCCGGGTATTCCAGACTGTGGTTCAGGTCGGTTTTCTCCTCGTGGCAGAAGGATTCGCCGTCGCTGATGAGGAATTGAAAGTCGCGGGTGTTGGGCTGGTCCACGAAAGGATAATAAATCTCATTGACAATGCCGTGGCTCAAAGTGAACCAGATGCGGCAACTGGTGTGGTAGGCGGTGCCAAAGCCCTCCTTGGCGCTGGAAGTCCATCGCGGCTCGATCCCGGGCGCGCCAAAAGCGGTGCTGTTGCCGTCGGTGTTCATCCAGCCTGCCTGCGCCCCGCGGCCACCAGGCCGTCCGGGTCGTGTTCCAAAAGATCGCCGATCCGCTCCAGGGTCACGTCCGGCGGCGGGCAGCGGGCGGTGATTTTCTGATCGAGCGCGTAATGCCCCTGGCGGACAAAGACGGTTGTGACGCGCCGGAGCCAGTTTTTTTTGATGGCGGTCAGCAGGCGCAGCTTGTCGTCCACCATCACGTAGTGGCGGGCCGGGAAGCGGCGCGCCACGTCGTCCAGTTCCCGTTCCTTATGGACGTAAACGAGCACGTTGCCCGCCACCGCTTCGTGCAACCCCGACCGTTCGATCTTGCGCGGCTGGAACACGACGTCGCCGTCGGTGAGCAGCGCCGCGCGGCCCCACTGGCGGGCCTTGTCAATCACGTCCAGCGAGTTGGGATAAAGGCGGTTGGCAAAAGGGTAGTTGATCAGAAAGCGCGAGACGGTCAGCAGCCCGAGGTCATGGGGATATTCGACGCGGACGCGTTGGAGGGCGCCCAAATAATCGGCGTAACCCAGGCGAATGCGCAGCGTCTCGAAGATGACCCAATAGCGTCGTGCGCCGGAGGGGCCGACTTCGCGTTCCAAATGCAGGCGCAGGTCGCGCGTGACCTGGTCGTTATTGAGCAGCGTGTTGTCAACATCAAATAGAAAGACAATGCCGCCGCGTTTTGGTGTGGCGTTGCGTCCCATAGTCGCTCAAACAAAAGCCGTCATTCGATCTTTCTCCAGGAACGGCCATCGCGCGCCATCAAATCGTCGGCCTCTTTTGGCCCCCAGGAACCGGCGGGGTAATTGGGGAAAGCGCGCGGCGGCAGGGCCTTCCACACGTCCAGGATCGGGGTGATGACGCTCCAGCCCGCCTCGACCATGTCGGCGCGCTGGAAGAGGGTGGCGTCGCCCACCATGCAGTCGTAGATGAGGCGCTCGTAACCGGTGCTGGGGGTGCGGCCGAAGTAATCGACGTAGTTGAATTTCATCTCGACAGCGCCGATGTGCATGATGGGGCCTGGGATCTTGGCGCTGAAGCGCAAGGACAGCCCCTCCTCCGGCTGGATCCTGAGCACCAGGCGGTTGGCCTCCAGGGTTTCGACCGGCGTGTCGCGAAACAACTGAAATGGGGCCCGCTTGAACTGGATGGCGATTTCGGTCGTCCGCTCCGCCAGGCGTTTGCCGGTGCGCAAATAAAAGGGCACGTCGGCCCAGCGCCAGTTGTCGATGCGCAGCTTCAGGCCGGCGAAGGTCTCGGTGGTGGAGTCGGGAGCGACTTTCGGCTCCTGGCGGTAGGCCGGCACATGATCCTCGCCCACCAGACCCTCGCCGTATTGGCCGCGCACGGCCATCGTCAGGACCTCTTCGGGGGAGGGAATCTGAACGGCGTGGAGGGCTTTGGCCTGTTCGTCGCGCACGGAGTTGGCGCCGAAGGAAATCGGCGGCTCCATGGCGGTGAGCGAGACCAACTGAAAGAGGTGGTTGGGCACCATGTCGCGCAGCGCCCCCGCCACGTCATAGTAGCCGCCCCGCAGTTCGACGCCGACGGTTTCCCCGGCGGTGATCTGGACGTGGTCGATGTAGCGCCGGTTCCAGATCGGCTCGAAGATGCCGTTGCCAAAGCGGAAGATGAGGATGTTTTGCACCGTCTCCTTGCCCAGGTAATGATCGATGCGGTAAATCTGGCGCTCCTCCAAAACCTGCTTGATCTCCGCGTTGAGCGCGCGGGCCGAGTCGAGGTCCCGCCCAAACGGCTTCTCGATGACGACGCGCGCCCACCGGCCATTCTGCTCTTCGGCCAGCGCGGCGGCTCCCAACTGCCGCACCACCACGCCGAAAAACCGTGGCGCGACCGCCAGGTAATAGAAACGGTTGCCGGAGACGTTGTGGGTCTTCTCGACCGCGGCGATTTGCTCTTTGAGCGTTGCGAAGGCCTTGGGGTCCTCGAAGTCTCCGCGCACGAAATAGATGCGCTTGAGGAACCACTGCCACAATTCCGGGGTCACCGGGCAACTGGCGAATTTCTTAATGTCCTCGCTCAGTTGATTGCGGAAGGTTTCCGTGGACTGGTCGATGTTGGCAAAGCCGATGATGGCGAATTGTTCGGGCAGCAGCCTGGACGCCGCGAGGTTCAAGAGCGCGGGAATGAGCTTGCGCTTGGTCAAATCGCCGCTGGCCCCGAAGATGACCATTACGCACGGATCCGCCTTGCGGGCCGGCGGATCCTCGGAGGGGCTTGCCGGAAGTTTGTTGATCATGGCACAGACAACAAACCCCGGCCAGGCCGATCTGTCAACTTTTGTAAATGGAGATGACTTTGCCCAGGAATTCGAGGGCCTGCTCTTTTTTGCGCTGGAAGGAATTACGGCCGATGATGGAGCCGAAGCCGCCCCCCTCCCGAATGGCCGTCACCTCCTGATAGACCGTCTCGTCGCTGCTGGCGGGGCCGCCCGAGAAAATGAGGATGCGGCGGCCGTCGAAGGCGCATTGGACGACGTGTTTGACGCGCTGGGCCAGCGTGGCAATGGGGACTTTCTCCTTTTCATAAACCTTGCGCGCGGCTTCCTGCTCCAGATGATCGGTGGGGAGTTTGACTTTGATGATGTGCGCGCCCAGTTGGGCCGCCAATTGCGCGGCGTAGCCGCAGACGTCGATCGCCGTTTCCCCCGCCTTGGACAACGAGGAACCGCGCGGATAAGACCACACCACGACGGCCAGGCCGTTCTTTTTGGCCAGTTCGGCCGCCGCGCGCAATTGCTGGTACATCGTCACCCGCTCGGAGGAGCCGGGATAGATGGTGAACCCGATGGCCGCGCAACCCAACCGCAGGGCGTCGTCCACGCCGCTGGTCAGCGCGGAGAGCGGGTCTTTCTCGTCGAGCAAAACGTCGTGATTGTTGATTTTGAGGATGAGGGGGATTTCGCCGGCGAAATCGCGCGCACCGGCTTCGATGAATCCCAGCGGGGCGGCGTAGGCGTTGCAGCCCGCTTCAATGGCCAGTTGGAAGTGGTAGCGGGGATCGTAGCCGGGGGGATTGACGGCAAAACTCCTGGCGGGGCCATGCTCAAAGCCCTGATCGACGGGGAGAATGACCAGGCGGCCGGTGCCGCCGAGCTTGCCGTGATTGAGGAGGCGGGCGAGGTTTGTCAGGGTTCCGGGGTTATCGCTGCCGTACCAGCTTAGAATTTCTTTAACGCGGGGTGTGTTCATATATGTCGATTTCAATTTCAGGGGTTCATGCCGGCCGGGGAATGCTCCAGGCGGAGGCGGGTGTAAAACGCCGCCCCCATCCGTGCCAGCCGATCATTTCAATTTGCATTCCAATGGACCCTTTGTGCCACGATCCATGCCCGCGGGCAAATCATTTCCGGGGCGGGGGAGATTTCTTTGCGACAATTGATTTTTTGATTGCTTTTCAAATTGTCTATACTATTTTTCAAGCTCCGAGCAATCTTGAGCGCGGAAGGGCGGGTGTCGTTAGTGCCCGCCAAGCCGGGCGGCAGGCGGCCGGCAATCCGCCGTCAATGATATTACAGATCCGATGGACTGAGAAATTATGAAAAAAGGACAGAAGAAAAAGACAAGCACGTACACGCGCAAGAAGATCATCGACGAGTTCACCGAGCTGCCGATTTCCCGGCAGCAGAAGTGGCAGCTTCGCCGCGCGAAAGAGGGCCGATGCGTCATTTGCGGGGAACCCAAGGTGACGGCGTGGCATTGTTTGAAGCACGCCATCGCCAACCGGGAGTGGGCCCGCAAATACTCGGGCTCGGTCCGCCGCAACAAGACCCTGACCTACCGCCTGGCCACCGAAACCAAAGGCAAGGGCAAAGGCAAGGTCAAGGCCCGGGGCGGGAAGAAGAGATAATCCAAAAAGGGGCGTCAGTCCTCCGGCTCCTTGAACCCGGCCTGGTTGGCCAGAAGCTGTATCAAGGCGGCGGCGGTTTCCGCCGCTTCCAGTCTGGCGCGGAACTCCTCGTGCATCAGCAGGCGCGCCAGGCGCGCCAGGACCTTGAGATGCTCGGAGGCTTTGTCGGAATTGCGAACCACCAGCAGGAGGACGATTTTGACCGGCGGATCGTCCGCCGACCACCGGATGGCCCGTTGCGCTTTGAGCACGCATAAAGAATTGGCCGACACCAAATCGGTCTTGCAATGCGGGATGGCAAACCCGTGCCCGAAACCCGTCGAATAGGCGGCCTCCCGTTGCCAGACGGCTTCCTCGACTTGGTGCGGCAAATCGGTCCGCCCGGCAACGTAGAGGGCGTCGCACAATTCCTTGATCGCCTCTGCCTTGCTGGCGGCGTCGGAACACATAATCGCCATACGTTCGTCCAATAGCGGAGCCGGTTGGCGCACGGGCCGCAAAGCCGCCAGCGCCAGGACCTCCTCGGCGGTGGCGCAATCCAGGCACTCGGCCAGCGCGCGCCGGCATTCCACCGCACTGAGGGACGCCAATTCGGCCTTGACGGGCGCAATGGCTCGAATGGACACGCTGATTTCATCCAATCCCAACCCCACCAGCAAGGGGAGGAACGGCGTCTGCCCGCCCATCTCGCCGCAAAGTCCGATCCATTTGCCGCCGGCATGGGCATCATCGGCGATGGTTTTCAACAGACGCAAAAACGCCGGCGCGGCGGGCTGGCAAAGTCCGGCGGTGTCTCCCTGCGCGCGATCCGTGGCGGTGAAGTAGTGGAGCAAGTCGTTGGAACCAATGCTGAAGAAATCCAGTTCGCGCGCCAAGGCGGGGAGGGCAAAGGCCGCGGCGGGGACTTCCACCATCGCGCCCAAGGCGACGGACGAGTCATGAATGGCGGCATGGGCGCGCTCCTCCAAGAAAACGCGCTTGACCCAGCGGGCCTCGCCCACTTGGGTCAGCATGGGGATCATAATCCGCAAGCGGCCATGAACGGAGGCGCGCAGCAGCGCCCGAAGCTGCGCGCGAAACTGCGCCTCGATCCGCGGATACAGCCTGACGCCCCGGCAGCCAAGCAGCGGATTTGCCTCGGCGGGCAGCTTCAACCACGGGAGGGGTTTGTCCCCTCCGAAATCCAGAGTCCGGATAATGACGGTCCGGTCGCCGGCTTGCTGGAGAACACCGCGGTAGGTATGGAACTGTTCCTCTTCGTCAGGCGGTTCGGCCCGGTCCATGAAGAGCATTTCAGTGCGGAACAGGCCAATGCTCTCGGCCCCGGCGGCAATCGCGGCGGGAACTTCCGCGGCGCTGGAAAGGTTGGCCGCAATCTCCAGGCGCGCGCCATCCCGAGTCGCACCCGGCTTTTGCGCCAGTTGCTGGAGGCGGGCGAGGCGGCCGGCCAAACGCCGCTGTTCCATGTCGTAGTAACGCCGCGCCGGGCCGGTGACTGCGCGTGCCAGCAGGCCCAATTCACCGTCCACCACCGTCTCCTGGCCTTCCCAGCGCGCCGCCTCCAGCAGGTCGATGCCGGTCACGCAAGGAATGGCAAAGGAACGGGCCAGGATGGCGGTGTGCGAGGCAGGGCCGGTTTGCCCGAGGGCCAGGCCTTTCAAATAATGGCGGTCCAGGCTGAGCAACTCGGCGGGCGTCAAGTTGTCGGCCAGCACAATCGAATCCTCCGCCAAAGGCGGGGTTTCTGGCGCGGCTGCCGGGACGCCCAAGGCTTGCAGCAACTGGCGGCAGACGTCCCGCACATCGGCGGCGCGTTCGCGCAGCAATTCGCTGGCGCAGGCGCCGAAGAGGCCGGCGAAATGGTCCTGCGCCGCCACGACGGCTTGGGCGGCGGAAAGCCCCGGCGCGGCGACGGCACCCTCCAGCCATTGGCGGAGCGCCGGGTCGCGGGCCATGGCGCGATGGGCCTTGAGCAGTTGGAACGTGGCTACGTTGGCCGTTTGTGTCAAACGCACTGCGTAGAGCGCATCCACCGCCTGGAGGGCCTGCCGAAGTTTCTCTCTAGCCTCATTGCACTTTTCATTCGCGATCGAATCCAGACAAACCATCGCGGTTGCAAACCGGCGGAGTCGTCCGCATCCAATTCCGGCGGCCACCGCGGTGCCGCGGCAGATTTCAGGGGGAGATTGGAGCAGGCACTGGGGCAACGGCGGCTGGCCCGCGCCGGCGGCGGCGGCGGGCGGCAGTTCGTCACAGTGGGGAAGTATTTCCGAAACGAAACGGGATAGTTCGCGCGCCGCCAACTCTTGATCCGGCCCCTGGAGAAGGATGCGGCAAGGATCGCCAGCGCGAGTATCGGTTGCCACCAATTCCAGGACACTCTTGGCGCTGGCCTTTCTGCCCGTGCGCTGGTTGTAAAGCGTGATTTCGGACGCATACAACCGCGCGATCTCTTCCAATCCGCTGGCCGGCCGCGCATGGAGGCCATCGGGCAGCGGAAAGGCAAATGTGAATTCGGCCGGCATCTGGACCCCGGCTCACCCCGCCCTGGCCAGCACCGCCCGCGGGTTTTTGATTGCCTCCTGCGCAGAGACCTCAATTTTGCGAATGCGGGCGAAGCGTTCCATTTTCTCGATGGCGATGTCGCAGGCCAGAATGGCGACGCTGGCGGCATCCACGTCGGCCTGGCTGAGTTCATTTTCGATGCCCATCGAGCCTTGGGTTTCAACTTTGATCTGATAGCCAAGCTGGCGGGCGGTTTTTTCCAATTGCTCGGCGGCCATGTAAGTGTGGGCAATGCCGGTCGGGCAGGCAGTCACCGCGACGATGTTCAAGTTTTTTCGGTCCATTTTTTGAGGAGGTTGATGTTCAGTGCCGTTACCAGCATCCCGGTGAGGATCGCCAGAACGTAAAGCCCGCGATGGTCCACCACCGGCAGGACGATTGGTCCGCCGTGCGGCGCGTGGTCGCCTACTTTCCCCAGCATGGCGACGGTCGCCGCCGCCATCGAGCCTGACATAATGGCGGGGATGACGCGGAATGGATCGGCCGCGGCAAAGGGGATGGCGCCCTCGGTGATGCCGATCAGACCCATGCCCAGAGCGGCGATGCCGGACTCGCGTTGCTCTTCGCTCCAGAGTTTGCGGTTGAGCAATGTGGCCAGGCCCAGTCCCAGCGGCGGCGTGCAGATGGCAGCGGCGCACGCGCCCATGACCGTGGCGTTGCCCTGTTGAATCATGGCCACGGCAAAGAAAAAGGCGGCTTTGTTGACCGGGCCGCCCATGTCGAAGGCAATCATCCCGCCCAGCACCAGGGCCAGGACAACTTGGGAGCCGCCGCGCAAGTCCTCCAGCCAGTGCCCCAGCCCGACCATGGCGCGGGCCAGCGGCAGGTTCAAGACCAGCATCAGAGAACCAATGATCGAAGAGGCCAGGATCGGAATGACCAGAATCGGCATGACCGGCTTGATGAGTTTGGGCACGGGCAACCGCTTGATGGCGTTGGTGACCCCGCCCGCCAGCAAGCCGATGACCAGGGCGCCGAGGAATCCGGCGCTGGTGGTCTTGCCTTCCATCTGCTGTGGCAGGCCGGCGATGGCGCCGCCGACAAAACCGGGAACCAGGCCGGGGCGGCCCGCCATGCCATAGGAAATAAAGCCGGCCAAAACCGCCGGAAACAAATCAAACGCCGTTTTGCCAACGGTGAAAAGGTCCTTGATAAAAAGGGGCGCTTTATCGATTTCCGGGCCGCCATTCGGGGACAGGGGCACAAACCGGAAGGTATAAGCCAGGGAGAGCGCTATGAGAATTCCGCCGCACGCGATGAGAGGCACCACGTAAGAGACGCCCGTCAACAGGTATTGTTTGATCTGGCGCAACCAGGCTTGCACAAGGTGATAATGGCCGATTCTTCAATTGAGCCAAGCAAAGAATTGGTTTGGAGAGCGCGGGCGCCGTGAATCCGGTTGCGGAGCCGGCTTTGGGGCGGTAAGGTGCCTTGAAACAAATTCAAATCCGGTTTGTTACAAATGAAACGATGATGAACTTGCGCTCCCTCATTGCACTGGCGAAAAACGAGGGCGCCAGCGACCTCCACCTGGAACCGGGCCTGGCGCCGGTCCTGCGCGTGCGGAGCAATTTGCGCTCCGTGGGCGAACCGCTGGCCCCCGGCTTGTCGCTGGAATGGGCGCGCGAGATCATTGGCCCCGACCACTGGCCGCAATTCCTGGAACGGCGCTCCTTTGATCTTTCCCGAACGATCGAGGGCCTGCGTTGCCGGCTGAATATCTTTCAGACCGCCCGTGGCGTCGGATTTGCCGTGCGCCTGCTGCCCGCCTTTCAGCCGACGATCGAGGCGTTGAATCTGCATCCCGACCTGAAGAACCTTGTCAATCATTCCCACGGGCTGGTGCTGATCAGCGGGCCGACGGGCAGCGGCAAATCGACGACGCTGGCGGCGTTGATTCAAACGATCAACCTGTCCCAGGCCCGACACATCGTCACCATCGAGAACCCCATTGAGTTTACCTTCCGTCCGCGCCGGGCCTTCATCCGCCAGCGGGAAGTGGGCCGGGACACGCCCAGCTTCGAGCAGGCCTTGCTGGACAGCCTGCGGGAAGACCCGGACGTGTTGATGGTGGGGGAGATGCGCGATCCGGAAACCATGCGCCTGACCCTCAGCGCGGCGGAAACGGGACACCTGGTTTTGGCGACGGTGCATTCCTCCAATTGCGCCGAGGCCCTCCAGCGGGTCGTTGGCGCCTTTCCCCCCGAAATTCAAAACAACGTCGCCGCCCAACTGGCCGATTGCCTGATCGGCGCCGTTTCCCAGCGCCTCCAGTTCCGGCCGGGCTTGAATATGTGCGTGCCGGAATGCGAGTTGCTCATGGCCAGCCTGCCCATCAAGAACTACATCCGCAACCGCGATTTCTTCAAAATCATTTCCACTCTCGAAACCGGCGCCGAGGCCGGCATGTGGACCTTTCAACGCTACCGTTCCTGGCTCGATAAGCGGGCCAACTTCCACCTTCCGCAGCGAGAGGTGGAAACGGAGGACGAGGCGCCGGACGCCTCTCCGGAAAAACCGCTGCCAGCCCTGGCGCCCGCGACGGCCCAAACCGCCCGTCCGGCCGCCGTTGCGCACTCAGGCCCGGCCGAACCCGGCCGCATCGAAATCGAGCCGACCGAGATTTTCGACAAAATTCTGAAACGGCCTTCTTGACAGGGCCGACGGAAGGTCATCGTAGAAAAATATCCTTCGTTTCCGCCGTGACCGTGTCGAGGTCTTGCAATAGTTGGTCCCAGTCCACCTTGATGCCGGAAGCCGCCTGGGCCGGCGGCAGGGCGGCGGCTTCGAGCGCGCGCAGTTCCACCAGTTTCTCCGAGACTTTTGGATTGGAGAGAAACTCGTAGAGCCGCTCCGCCGCATCGGGGTGCGGACAATCGCGAATGACTCCCACGGTGTTGAATACAAAAAGCGTCTGGTCCGTCACCGGCAGCGGCGCCACCGGCAATCCCTCCCGCTGCGCCCCCGCGATGTCATCGGAATCGGTGAAGCCGACCCAGGCCTCGCCGCGCGCCACCATTTGGACGACCACCGAGTTGCCGTCCACCAGGAAAGGCTTGTTGGCGGCCAGCGCCCGGCACCAGTTTCGCCACGGCCCATCGCCCCACAACTGGCGCAAGGCGTGGAAGTGGGTCGCGGTGGTTCCGAACAGCGGATAGGCCAGCGCCACCTTGCCGCGCCACAGTTGGTTGGTCGCGTCGCTAAAGGCGCGGGGCGCGGCGGCCGCCGTCAAGAAATTGGTGTTGATGACCAGGCGGCGGGTGCGGAAGCCCAGACGCGTCCAGCCGTTGGTCTGGCGGAAGAGACCGCGCGCGGCCAGTTGCCGGGTACGGAACTCCTCGTTGTTCCAGAACACGTCGCATTGCGGATGCACCCGTTCTGTCAACAATCGGTTCACCAGGCCGACCGTTTTGACGGCCTCGCTGTCATACACCGGCCGCACCGCGATGCCCGTCTCCTTGGTGAATTCCGCCAGGATCGGCTCGGCGAAAACCTCGTCCTGCGAGGTGTAGATGACAACGGACGGGGATTGGTTTTTGCCGCATCCGGCCAGCCCCATCGCGCCGCACAGCAGGCAGGCGAGCAGACCGCGGGCGGAAAGCCATTTCAGGACTGTTGCAACCATCGTGGCCGCACATTACGAGCAGGCCCCGCGCAATTCAAGAGCCATCGCCCCGGAGCCGTATTGAGGCTTTCAACCCCGCCGCCGCGCCGGGCGCATTGACGGACGGGCACGAACCGCCTTCGTCCTCGATCCCTTTGAACTGGACATTTAACTGCTCTCCCAGCCACTGGCCGAAGGCGCGGCCCTTGGCTTCCGTCCAGCCAAAGGTGACCAGTTTCAGGGGCTGGGCCGGCGAGTCCGCAACGCCGCAACTGATGGCCGGCACGTAGGAGTAAGAAATGCCGCTGGGGCCTTTGGTGACACGGCGCTGAAGCAAGACGGCGCGGATTTCGGCCCGCGGCAGGGTTAACGGTTCCGCCCGGCCGCCGGTTTGGGGAAGCGTCACCGTTTGGAAAACATCGTTGATGCGCAAATCATACCGGCCGGAGCGGTTTCGCTCCGCCGCCCACAGAAAGCAGGCCGCTCCCGCCGCCAGAACCAATCCCCAAACCAGCGCCATCAGGCGCATGGCCGGCGCGAAAGCAGCCACCGCGACCACTGGAAAGACCGCGACGAATGCCGCCGCGGCCAGCCCAAAAACGCCCGCCACCGCCGGAGAGATGCCGGCCAATCGCGCCCGCGTTTCACCGGCTCCGCTGAGTATCCGAATGCCCCCCGCGGTGCCCGCGTGGCGCTGCTCCCGCCGCGCGCGCGCCACACCGGCCCACAATCCGAGGGTGACCGCATTAAACGGGAGGGCGAAGAGCAGCAAAAGCAGGTCGCTGCCATCCAAGCCGGGTTGCAGCAGCGAGTCGGCCGGGTTGTTGGGGTTGTAATAAACGGTTTGAAGCGAACCGCTCCGATGGGCACTGGCCACGGCGCTGAACTCGAAGGCGGTATTATGGTCGTCATAACGATAGCGATGTCCGGTGTAATCGACGCCATTGACGGCATAGGAATAATCGAAATCGACGCCGCGGCGCATAATGGCGCCCCGGCCGATATTGCTGTGCAACATTTTGCCTTGAGTCGAGGGAAAATGGCGGGCCAGCGCCTGCCGCACCGAAGTATCAATCACGGTATAATCGGCCGCCGCCAGCAACGCGCTCCAAAAGAGCAGCAAGAGCAACGGATAAAAAGCCCCCGACTTTTGCATCCGGTCATTGTGCGCCAGACTCCTTATCCCGGCCAAGGCAGAAACGCGGCCTGACCGGCTTTGCCCTCAATTTGCCGGCTTGTCAGCGGTGGCATTGGCCCTTTACCCTCTGCCCAATATGAAAATGAAAAGCGCTAAATCCACCGCCAAAAGCAATGCCAGCCTCCGCCCCTATTCCAGCATCGTTCTGGACGGACCGGAACGGGCCCCCAGCCGGGCCATGCTCTACGCCGTCGGTTTTACGGCCGAGGATTTCAAAAAACCCATCATCGGCATCGCCTCGACGTGGAGCATGGTCACGCCTTGCAACGCCCACATCGACCAACTGGCGCGCGAGGCTGAAGCCGGGGCCAATCGCGCCGGCGGCAAAGCCATCATCTTTAACACCATCACCGTCTCCGACGGCATCTCCATGGGGTCCGAAGGCATGAAGTATTCCCTGGTTTCGCGCGAAGTCATCGCCGATTCCATCGAAACGGTTGTGGGATGCGAGGGGATGGACGGCTTTGTGGCCATCGGCGGCTGCGATAAAAACATGCCCGGGTCCTTGATGGCGATGGCGCGGTTGAATCGGCCGGCGGTTTTTGTCTATGGCGGCACGATTCTTCCCGGCTGCATTGCGGGGGATTCGCGCAAGCTGGACATCGTCTCGGTCTTCGAAGCGGTGGGCGAACATGCCAACAAGAAGATTGACGACGCCCGGTTGCAACAAATCGAGTCCTGCGCCATTCCCGGCCCCGGTTCTTGCGGCGGGATGTACACCGCCAACACGATGGCCAGCGCCATCGAAGCCCTAGGCATGAGCCTGCCGAACAGTTCGGCCCAAAACGCGACATCCAAGGCCAAGAAAGAAGATTGCCAGCGGGCGGGCGCGGCCGTGCTCGCCATGCTGCGCCAGGGCATCCGGCCGCGGGACATCATGACGCGGCAGGCCTTCGAGAACGCCATCACGGTGGTCATCGCACTGGGTGGCTCCACCAATGCGGTGCTCCATTTGCTGGCCATGGCCAACACCGCCGGGGTCAAACTGGCCCTGGATGATTTCAGCCGCGTCGGACGGCGCGTGCCGGTGCTGGCCGATTTGAAACCGAGCGGGCGGCACCTGATGTCCGAGCTGGTTGCCATCGGCGGCATTCAACCGATGATGAAGACGTTGCTGGAGGCGGGGCTGTTGCACGGACAGTGCCTGACGGTGACGGGCAAGACGCTGGCCGAAAACCTGGCCGGCGTGCCACCCTATCCGGTGGCCCAGCAGATCATCCGGCCGCTCTCCAACCCGATCAAGAAGGAGAGCCACCTGGTCATTCTTTACGGCAACCTCGCCCCGGAAGGCGCGGTGGCCAAGATCACCGGCAAGGAGGGCACGCGCTTCGAAGGCGCGGCGCGCGTCTTCGACTCCGAGGAGGAGGCGCTTAAAGAAATACTTGACGGCTCCATCCGGGCGGGCGACGTCATCGTCATCCGTTTCGAGGGGCCGCGCGGCGGGCCGGGGATGAGGGAGATGCTGGCGCCCACCAGCGCGATTACGGGCAAAGGGCTGGGCAAGGACGTGGCGCTGATCACCGACGGGCGGTTTTCGGGCGGCACGCACGGCTTTGTGGTGGGGCACATCACGCCGGAGGCCTATTTGGGCGGGCCGCTGGCGCTGGTCCGCGACGGGGATAAGATTATAATTGACGCAGAGAAGCGCGCGATCACCCTCGCCCTTCCGGCGCGCCAGATGCAGGCCCGGCGCCGGGCGTGGAAGCCGCTCAAGCCGCGTTACACCCGCGGGGTGCTGGCCAAATACGCCAGCGCCGTCGCCTCCGCCTCATTGGGCGCGGTGACCGACGGTGATTTGAAACTGTGAGGCCGTCGGGTTTTAGCGGCCGGCCAGATAGGCCTCCAACTGGTCGATGGTGGCGTTTTGGGCGGAGATGATCCAGTTGACCATGTCGCCGATGGAGACCAGGCCCACCATTCTGGATCCCTCGACCACCGGCAGGTGGCGGATGTGTTTCTCGGTCATCAGGCGCATGGCCTCCTCCACCGAGTCGTGCGGAGAGATGGTGGCGACGTTGGCGGAGAGGATTTCCCCCACCTTGGTGGTGTGCGAGGTTTTGCCTTCCAGCGCCACTTTGCGCGTGTAATCCCGCTCCGAAAACATTCCGACGAGCTTGTCGCCGTCCATGACGGGGAGGGCGCCGACGTTTTTTGCGGCCAGCAGCCGGATCGCCTCAAACACAGTCGCTTGGGGCGAGATGGTCCAAACCGCCGCGCCTTTATGGTGCAGGATCGTATCGATTGTTCCACTCGTAGTCATGATAATGTAAATAACATACCAGAGGGCGGGCGCGAATCCAGTAAAAAACGCGGCGGAGTTGGCCGCAACGGCTGGTGAACCCGGCTGCCATGCACAGCGCCGTTTGTTCTGGACAAGGCTCCGGTTCAGCCAAATGCTGGCCCGAACTGGACAATGACAGGCGCCTGAACTATCCGGCAACTTGGAACAGTTCCCTGGAAATGACCATGTTCTGCGTTGAAAAAGGGGCCAATGCAAAAAAAGGCATTTAAATACGGCGTCTGCTTTGGTCTGGCTTTGACTCTGATGGGGGTATTTGCATGGCGGGGAATTCGTCTCCAGTCAAAAAGCCCGCTTGCCTCACTTGACCTTGGTGACGGCAGGGTCCTTCAGCTTGAGGGCGTGACTTATGGCACCGATCATCACGTTGGCGACGCGCGCTCGGCCATGCTTGGGCGATTTCAGCCGTGGCTGCCCCGGCAACTGGCCGCTCTGCTCGCCCCCAAATATCCCCAAACCGTCATCAATCATCTTGACCGTCCCGCGCTCGTAGTGTGGGTCAATGCCATCGATCCAACTACCCGAACGAACGTGGATTGCCAGCGCATCCGCGTGGAACTGGTGGATGAGCAGGGCGATCTTTTTGAATCGGAAACCGGTTTTTGGTATGGCCAGAGTGATTTCTGGCGCGTGGGGCACGTGTTCTACTCCTTTCCAAGAACCGAGCGCACACTGACGATGCAGGTCACCTCCTGGAAGAGCCACAAAACCGGCCGCATGGAGTTCCCCAATCCGGGCCTGGCCCAGCCCGCCCTGTGGAAGGGAGACCTGCTGCCGCAACAACAGCGTGTTGGCGACCTGAGCATTGTTCTCTGCCAACTCAATCTGCGGACCAACGGCAGTCCTAAGACGACCTTTTGGGAGACCAAAGCCGTTTATTGGGAGCCGGTTTGGGAACTGCGCCGGGGAGAGAGGGAAGTTGCTGGATGGGATGCGCCGGAATGGATGGCGGAAGACCCGACCGGAAACCGATCTCGGCATCTGGGCGCGCATCAACCCCTGCTGCGTTTTTCGGCGACGTTTTATCCCAGCCCGACCAATACGGAAGCCGCTGATGTGATCGCCACTCTGCCGGCGGTGACCTTGGCCCAGCCGCAACCCATCCAGTGGTGGAACCAGAGCATTCATATTGGCACGAATGAAATCGCGGTTCTTGGATTCTTTCCACCGGGCAACTACGTCTTCAGTGACGGCGTTTTTCTTACCAACCCGCCCGTGACGATGGGAGCAGTGGGAGGCGGCGCGCCGTCAGGCTGGACCGGACAGGACGTGACGCTCACACCGTGGAAAAGGAAATCATATCACGGGCACTACTCGACCACCAATTCGATCATTTATTTGCGGGCGCCCGCGTTGGATGGAAAGGATCGGCTGGCGATACGGCTGCGAGACGCGCGGGGAGTGTACTGGCTGACGAAACCGGAACCGCAAGGATCGTCTGACAGGATATATCCCTATCTTGTGGAGCTTCCGCCCGAAATAAAAAGCGTCGTGCCCGAAGTCGTCCTGCTCAAGCCGGTGGAGGCGGAGTTTACGGTCAAAGTGAACTACGATCAATCATTGCAGGAGCATCGCTAAAAAACTCTGCGCCAGTTCGTAAGCACGGCGTTGCTGCCGGGCGCGCTCGTCCTCATCGGTTGAATTGTGAAATTCCACAACCTGGCAGGGGCCGTAGGCATCCACTTCGCTGAACTTTTCTTTCAGGATCTCGGTGGCCTCGCTGATGTGCTTCTTCCGGGGTTGGGGGTTCCACGCCTCCGCAATTTTCGCGGCACCACCCGGGAAATGGTCCAGGCAGTAGCAAATGTCGTAGGCGTCCTTTGGCTTATCCCGCTTTTTCAGTGCGTAGGACTTCATCACCAGGAAGTCCGGTACGGAGGCTACGCGGAACCGCACTTTGTTTTTCGCGCCCGTTGGCATCCGACCGGCGAGGACAACCAATTCCGGATTGTTGAACGCGGCCGCGCAGCCGTCTGAATCCAAAGGGCGAAACCCAACTGTGAGTTTCGGCTTGTTCTTTTTAAGCTTCGCTCCAGAAGGCTTCAAGAAATCCACGTCCACCCGAATTGGCGGCTGTCCGTCCTTGAGGTCGGCGTGAGTGAACAGTTTGAACGGCTCCTCTGCTTGCTCATAGCGACGGGTCTTGACAAGAGCCTCCACCAGTTGCGCATAACGCCCTTCCGTCAGTTTTTCGGCATCCAGGGCCAAATCAACATCGATGCTGCCGACGTGCGGTTCTTCGGCGTCCTTCAGCAAGAGGTCCGGCACCCACCCGCCGACCACCACAAGGCAATCCTCAAAGGCAGCCAGCACCTGGCCGAGATCGATCAATACCATGCGAGCCGCCTCGGTCTGGCGTGGACTGTATTCGCTTTCATAGCGCGGTTCGTTGTTCAAAGCAGACCTCGCACTTTCCATTCGGGTTTGAGCTTCTGCTGGAGCAAAGCCTCCGCCGCTTCTTGTCCCCGGTTGCCACAATGCCAAAGATCCACATAGGTCTGCACGGGATTGGTGCAGGCGAAGTTACCAGCGACAGATTCCTGACCGTAAAAGACACCGAGGTCATCGGGAATGAGCAGAAGCAGGTTTTCCCCCGTATCAACCGTCTTGGCAGCTAACGCCTCGGCGCATTCGTGTTCCCACTCCGCGCCAATGAAAAGCCAAGTTCTCGGCTGCCGCACATGGGGCGCCTGGAACTCGGCGGCGGAAAATGCGCAATAGGCAGCGTGCCCTCCGGTAATCGACTCCAACGAGGCCAACGCCCGCTTCAGCTCCGACGCTTTCTTAAGAGTGAAGTAGCGATGTTGTCGGTGACGGTCGAACTGGTAAGCATCCCGCCAGGCGAGCAGCAGCTTGAGCGGATCACGGACTCGAAAACCGTCGTCATTGCTTTCAATAAACGCCTCATCCCGCAGGTGCCGCGCAACCTTATTTACCAGCCCCAGGCTGACAGTGGGTTCGCAATGCAGTTGTATCTCTCGCTGCGACCAGCGTTTGCCCCCATTCTCGGGCACCAGCAGGGCGCGAATAACTCGCGCCGACTCGACTGTGCTGAGATTGGCGCTGGGGCGGAGAGGTTGGTGGACCGGCTCATTGCCTTTCCGTTCAACGAGCAAAGCGCCCGGGACATCCAATCTGCAATTGCCGGCGAGATCGAACCAACTCCAGCCATTCTCCTCGCATGTCCTTGCCATATTGGGGGAAATGTAAGGAGCGGCAAAAACCAGAACAGGCTGGGGGTCTGTTTCCCGGGCGGCAAAAATGTAGGGAAACCGTGACGGACGGGGGTCCGCTTTGCATTGGACCCGGAGTTCAACCGGTTTGCGGCCGGAAATCGGAACTCTCGCTTGGAGGTCAAATCCTCCGCCCCGTATCGAGGGATGGCGTTCCACAACCCACCCCTTCAGCCAGGAGACACCGCCCAGTAGCTCCCGTAGCTTCTCCGCCGCCGCCCTGTCGAGTGCGGGGCGTGAGTAATCCATCTTGTTCACATTATTGAGATGTTCACGGTCACGTGAACAGTACGGTTTTTATGAACACTAGTCAACCCCCTTTTGGGACGACACTTGGCTTCCGCTATCCGGCACACGGACAAAACGGCGGGAATGCGAAGCAGGCAGGGCCCGGGCCGTAGCAGGGGTCATAGCAGGGGTCCTCGGAAACAAGTAAAGCGCCTGCATCATGGCTGTCGTTGCGCGAAATACGTGATTCCGAGGGACCCTAACGCCTTCCCTGCGGTCTTCCCGTCACTTTGGCAATAGGTGCATTAAAAGCTTGCTTTTGGGTGCTGGAGGCGACACCATCCCTCGTAAATGGAAGGGGAAGCGTTCAAGGTCGTCGCAATATCGCCTGCGTCAGGCGCAGTCATTGCGCTGTGTCGCGAGTACAAGATGTTTGCGCGGAATAACTTCCATGAGCCGTCGCACTGCTTCATTCGTATTCATTTGGCCATTTTAATACACGAACAATCTGTCGTATATTGATTGTTAGGCTGTGCGACACACAGTATTGAAACCACAACAAAACATAAAAACAAAAGCGGAGCGCCAAAAGACAGCAACCCAATTTTGGAGGATAGTCGCGTTTATCGGTAAGTGGGTTCTGATTGGAGTTGTGGTAATTATTTGTTCCCTCATTTTTTTGGCGGCTAGATGGCCCGACAGTCTGAGGTGGCGCGGGAGCCAACGCGAGTGGTTCCTCGTTGTCTGTATCGCCTTCGTATTTGTTTTATTTAAGGAATTGTCTTGGTATTTCCTTTTACGAGACTCTATTGAGACGGATTTGGATGCCAGGATGTGCCAGCTAGTCAGTGTGCGATTTCGGCTTTTTGCTTTGCAAGACGTTTTTATATATAAGGGGGGTGTATTTAAAGTCGATTATAGGGATCATTTGGGCAGGATTCATCGAGCTACTTGCGTTGTGTCTAGTATCGGGCGGTTAGTTCGATGGTCTCATGACAAGATTATTGGTTAATACATGACAGTCCGAGGGGTCCTCGGAAGCAAGTAAAGCGCCTGCATCGTGGCTGTCGTTGGGCGAAATACGTGATTCCGAGGACTGACCCGAACGCCTTCGTTCTTGACCTTCCCCGAGAACGTTTCACTCTCCAGGCCACCATAATTCGGGGTGCGGTTGGTGGTCGTTGTTCCACATCGCCGCGGTATCTTCCGGCTTGAACAAAACCCACGGATCCATCGCCCCGATGTGCGCATCACAAAAGAGTTGATTATAGTTTTTGCCGTGCCGGAGCGGGAAAGTCATGGGCCTTCCATTGTAGTTGCTCAGATAGCCGCAGAACATATCGGAAACGCAGTCGTCAATATTGAATATTTCGGTTTCTCTTCTAAACCGGGATTCGCCGATGGCAAACATCTCGCTCGGCACCTTGACTTGAGCTTCGCGAGTTGCTGGCGTCGGTCGCCCTGAGTGGCTATATTCACCCAACCCGAGGTTCACTTCATTCGGAGTGCCTCGCTGATAGCCCCTGATGCCTCTCCAATTATAGGCATAACTACCAAGAGGATCATTGGATTCGGGCGTATTTGCCGCCGTGCTAATGGCTCCTATGTACCCGGGGCAGTGATATTGCCGGTCCATCCACTTGATGCGGTAATAAGGCTCGAGTTTGGTGAACCATTCCGCACCTTCTGGATTGTCCATCGTCCGGTCGGATTGGCTGAAAACATAGGGATATTGGTTTTCGTTGTCATTCACATACATCTGCAAGGCCAGACCCAATTGGTGCAGGTGATCCTTGCACGCCGTGGAGCGGCCCTGGGCCTTGGCCTCGGGGAGTGCCGGCAGCAGCAGGGCCGCCAAAATGCCGATAATCGCGATGACCACCAGCAATTCCACCAGCGTGAAGCTGTCAGGATTCTTGCGGACCGGGGCCGTGTTTCCAATGGCGGATTGCCGGGTTAGGGATGTCTTCATAGTGACCGTTGACGCCAGTCGATTCCCACTGGAGTTAAAACCCGCCGTCGAAGACATATCGATTGTCGCGATTGTTGTCATTTCGCACTGCCAAATGCCATTTTTGGACTTTGGCGGCCATATGGCACTTCACAAACCAAGCCGATTCCTCTTTCGACCAGACCGCCTCGCCCACGTCCACGGCGGGCACTAATGCGTGCGGGTCATCACCATCCTTTTGCGCCTGCGCATATTCCAGCTTGCTTTCCTCCACGTAGTCAGCCGGCGCCAGCTTGCCCATCGCCACCCACTCCCCGTTCCTGCAAGTGTCGTAGTAGGCTTTCACGACGTCGGCGGGAGACATCCGGGCATAGACATCATCGTTGGCCAGTGCTTCCGGTTGATGAGCCCATTTCAATTCCTCAATCGGATGGAGTTTGCTGTCATACACTCCGTTGACCACATAACGCTTGGCGGAATTGGTGTTGGACACCCGCACGTTGATGTCAGCGGCCCGGAATTTGACCTTGTAGGGCACGTACCAGCCGGCGTAATTGGACGGTTGGTACGGTTTGCCAATACTGATCACTTCCAATCCACCGCAATACTCTTTCATCGCCTCGTCATGTTCGCCCGAGGGAGGCGCTAAATCGAACGTGGCGAGTTCATCCCAATTTTTTGTTGCCCAGGCATTGAAGTACCCTTCGGCGGCTTTCTTTGGCGCTACGGCCGGCCCGGTGACATATTCGTTGCGGAAGTAGTGAATAACAACTGGCGTTGTGCCAACGGCCACAATGGCCGCCACTCCAACGACCACCGCCGTTTTTGCTTTTGTCCAGGCCATGATTTTCAATGCTCCTTTGATGAGGGTTAAAGTTGAACCGCTCCCGCCTGCTCCCATGGAAACGGCTGCCGCAGTAATTGACTTGGCCAGCGCCGGCGGCGCGGCCTGGACAGAGTGGGCGCGGATCACTTCGCTGAGCATCGCCGTCGTCGAGGCCACGCCGCGCGCGGCAAAGAAACCGCGAAGCCTCTCCAGGCTCCGGGCGACCCGTTTTTGCGCCGCCCGCTCCTCCACTCCCAAAGCCAGCCCCACCTCGCGCATGCTCTTGTTTTGGAAAAACCGGAGCACCAACGCGTTGCGGTCCCGCTCCCGCAGGTGCAGCATCGCCTCGTCCAGCAACGGCGCCAGTCGTTCCCACTGGGAATCAGGTTCATTCGGGCAAGCATTCATTTCGATTTGGGCCTCCTGCTCCCGGCGGTGGCGGCGCAGTTCCCGTTTCAGCGCGGCGGCTGAAACAAAACACGCCGTCCGGTAAAGCCAGCCGGAGAGGATGGTCTTCGGACCAAGGGAGCCGGCGTTGCGCGCCAGGATGACAAACACGGTTTGGGCGACCTCTTCGGCCAGTTCCGGACTCGCCCCCCGCCGCAACGCCACGGAATAGACCAGATTCAAATAACGCGCGACCAGCGCCGCAAAGGCGGTCTCGGATTGGTTGGCGGCGTACAGCCGCACCAATTCCATGTCATCGGTCGTCATTCCTGCTGTTATATGCCCGCCGAATGAAAAATGTGACAATTTTTCGGACAAGTTTTGCTTGAAGCGCCGACCATTGGCAGGCGCAGTAGCAGGGGTCCTCGGAAACAAGTAAAGCGCCTGCATCGTGGCTGTCGTTGGGCGAAATACGTGATTCCGAGGTGACCCCAACGGGTTGGCCGCGGCCCACAAATATCACTTGGAATTCCACCGAAAACAGCGAAGAACCGGTTTGGCGCAGTGGCCCAGCGCGGCAAGCCGCAACCAAAAGATTTTACAGAAGGCAACGAAGCAAACGAAGACTGGGGAAAACTTTGCCAAAAATGCAGAGTGCTTGGAAATTGCACTGCAGTGTGGCGCGGGTGGGGATATGGAGCGAGCGAAGGGAATCGAACCCTGACGCGTTCGTCAACCTGCGGCGTTCCTACTGGCTTTCGGGGACGGGGATGATGATTTTCTGACCCACACGCAGACGGTTCCAATCCACATCAGGATTGGCTTCCTTGGCTTGCTTCATGGTGATGGGTTTCAAGCCCTTGCTCTTGAATTCCTTATTGTAGGCGTTGACGATGACTGAAAGGTTCTGGCCATCCTCCACCGTATAGACGAATCCCTTGTCCGAGGCGACCGCCGGCTTGTCTGGCACGGTTTTGGGCGAAGGTCCGCGCGCCGGCACGGTGGCGCCCCCCACCGCTTTTTCCAATCCGGCGATGGAGCGGCGAATTTCTTCCGAGATCGCCTGTTTGTCCTCCTCCCGTTTCCTGTCCACTTCCTCGATTTTTCCCGCCAAACTCTTGAGTTCGTCCTGGGTGCTGGAGTTGGAGGCGGCCTGGACAAGTTGATTTCGCAACTCCTGCATGGCACCCTCCAGCGCGGTGATTTTGGCTTGGAGGGCTTCGTTGGCGGTTTGGAGGGCCTGGATGTCGGCGGCCATTCGTTCGTAGCGTTCCTCGGCGCCCTCTTTGGCGGCGACAGTGGCGGCGGTGGCGACGGGCGCGGCGTCGCCGTTGTTCGTCTCCTGCGCCAGGGCGGGCCATTGGCAAAGCGAGGCGGAAACTCCCAGCAGAACGAAAAATCGTTTCATGCGGGCAAAAATAAGAGCGGTGCGCGGCAAGTTCAAGGGACAAAACATACTTTGCGCTTTGCTGGCGGTCCGTTGCGCTTAATTTGTTGCCCGTGACCATATTGGAAGTCATCCAGCGCAGCACCGAATTCCTGGCCAAGAGGGGCGTGTCCTCGCCCCGTCTCCAGGTTGAGTTGCTCCTGGCTCATGTCCTGCGCCTGCCCCGCATGAGGCTCTACTTGGAATTCGAGCGCGCGCTCACGGCGGTCGAACTGGAGACTTTGCGGGAGTTGGTGCGGCGCCGCGGCCAGCGCGAGCCCCTGCAGTACATCGTTGGCTCGGCCTCCTTTTGCGGGATCGAACTGGCGCTGGACCGGCAGGTGTTGATTCCGCGGCCGGAAACCGAACTGCTGGCCGAGCGGGGGTGGAAATTTCTCCAGGAACGTTCCGGCGCCGGAGGGCCGCCGCCGCTGGCCCTGGACATCGGCACCGGCAGTGGTTGCCTGGCGGTGGCCCTGGCTTTGAAGGCGCCGCCGGCTCAAATCCACGCCACCGACCTTTCGGCCGAGGCGCTGGTCCTGGCGCGGCGCAACGCCGAGCGGCACCAGGTTTGTGACCGAGTGCGGTTCTACCAGGGAGATGTTTTTGCCGCCGTTCCGCCGGACCTGAGATGCGACTTGATCGTGTCCAATCCCCCCTACATCCCGACCGCGCGGATCGACACGCTGGAAATTGAAGTGCGGGACTTCGAGCCGCGCGCCGCCCTGGACGGCGGGGCGGACGGACAGGATTTTTACCGCCGCATCGCCGCCCAAGCGCCGGCCTTTCTGCGGCCCGGCGGCCGCCTGATGGTGGAATTGGACGAGGACGGAGCGGAAGCGACATGCGAACTATTTCGCGGGGAGAAATGGACGATCGAGGCGGTGGAGGCGGATTACAATCGGCGGCCGCGGATTTTGATTGCGCATCGCCCCCGCGCGTAAGACGATGGCGCCGGTTCGAGTGGAGCTGAGTCATGGATAGCTTTCTGATCAAAGGTGGCGTGCCCTTGCATGGCGAGGTCCAGATCAGCGGCGCTAAAAATGCGGTCCTTCCCATCATGGCCGCCGCGCTGTTGACCTCCGAGCCGTGCGTCATCCGCCGCGTCCCCGACCTGAGTGACGTGCGGTTCATGGGCAAAATCCTCGAGTCCCTTGGCGCCTCGGTCCATTTCGCCGGCGGGGCCGTCACCGTCCACGCCGCCAAGGTCAAAGGGGTGGGCGACTACGAGTTGATCCGCAAGATGCGCGGCTCCATCTGCATCCTTGGCCCCCTGCTCGCCCGCAACGGCCAGGCGCGCGTCTCCTTGCCGGGCGGTTGCGTCATCGGCGCGCGCCCGATAGATTTGCATCTCAAAGGGCTGAAGTCGCTGGGGGCAAAAATTGTAATTGACAGCGGCTACATTGACGCTTGCGCCCGGAAGCTGCGCGGGGCCGAGCTTTTCCTCGGCGGCCGCGCCGGCCCCACTGTTCTTGGGACGGCCAACGTCATGATGGCGGCCACGCTGGCGGAAGGCGTCACCATCATCGACAGCGCCGCATGCGAGCCGGAAGTCATCGACCTGGCCAATTTTCTGAACGCCATGGGAGCGCGGATCACCGGGGCGGGCAGCCCGACCGTCACCGTCAGCGGGGTTGAACGATTGCATGGCGCCCAGCATGAAGTCATTCCCGACCGCATTGAGACGGCCACATTCGCCGTCGCCGCCGCGGCCACTGGCGGGGAGGTGACGCTCCGGGGCGCGCGAGCGGAGCATTTGCACGCGGTGCTGGATAAGCTCAGTGAGGCCGGAGTCAAGATCGAACGGTCCGGACCGGCGCTGAAGATCTCCCGCAAAGGCCGCTTGAAGCCGGTCGATATCACGACCCTGCCGTACTCCGGTTTTCCAACCGACGCGCAGGCGCAAATGATGGTATTGATGGCGCTGACGCCCGGGATCAGCATCATTACCGAGCGGGTATTTGAATCGCGTTTCATGCACGTGAGCGAATTGGCGCGGTTGGGAGCGGATATTGCCATTGAAGGCCCCAGCGCCATTGTCAAAGGCGGCCGCCCGCTGAGCGGGGCGCCGGTCATGGCCAGCGATCTGCGCGCCTCGGCGGCGCTGGTCATCGCCGGCTTGGCAGCCCGCGGCCAGACGCAGGTCAACCGGGTCTATCATATCGACCGCGGCTACGAGAACATCGACAGGAAATTGCGCGCTCTGGGCGCGCGCATCGAACGAAAGGAGGGCGCATGAGATTTCTAACCGGCCTGGTGATTATCGTCGGATTGTCTCTGGGCATCTGGCAACTTTACAAGTATTGGGGAACCTTCAAGCCGCAGCCGGTCGCCGCCGCGGTCCAGCCGGACATTCCCGAAGATCAACTTCCCGGCATGCTCCCCTCCCTGCAGCCCTACCTGGAAGCCGCGCGGCAACGGGGCGCGGCGGGATTGCACGATTTTCTGACCACCTATTCGCAAATGGTCAACGATCCGCGCCGGGCCGCCATCGAGTTGGATTACGTGTTGCTGGTGGCCCAAAGCAACCCGGACGAGGCCCGCCGCGTCTTTGCCAAGGTCAAAGGCCGACTCCAGCCTAACTCGCCGGTTTACAACCGCATGAAGCAACTGGATAAGACCTACGGCGACAATCCATAAGATTTTTCTGGATTGTTTGCCGCGCAAAGGGCTAGACTGCGCGCACAACCGCAAAAGCGAATGACTTATGGACATCAGCTTCAAATGCCCAAACTGTAACCAGGAATTGGAAGTTGACGCCAGCGGCGCTGGCTCCTCCATCCAATGTCCCGCCTGTTCCAACGCCATTACCGTTCCCTCAGCGGAAGGCATCGCCGTTGTGGCCGCGCCCGCTCCGACAGCGGAGGCGCCGCCGCACGAGGAAAAACACTTCAGCGTCCCGGTACATGAACACCTCGACGCCGAACTCCTTATCCAGAAAGCCAACCGGCCACTGGATGTCGCGGCCAAAGAGAGCGACAAAATGATGCGCATCAAAACATTCAAGCGCTCGGATTGCGTCGAAGTCGGGCACGACCGGTTTGATGAAATCGTGACGGCGTTCTTACAAAGGGTTGGACAGGCCAACGTTATCAGCCTCAACCCGATTAACTACAGCTATCAGGAGTTGAGCACCCGCACGGTCATGGTTGACTACGGGTTGATGGTCGTTTATCGGGGATAGCTTCCAACGCGTGGTGAGAATGCTCAATACTCATCGCGCAATTCAACCGGCGGCACGGTGCCGAACAGATGGCTCGGCTGGTCGCTGTCGCTGTTCAATTTGTAGCGCGGGAAGGCCTTGAGCGAGAAGGTCAGCACGACCGAAAAGTCGCTCGGCTGGCCCGCGCCTTGGGAAACGCGGAAGTTCAGGGCGGCGGTCCAACTGTGCAGGTCGCGGTAAAGGGAGTAAATCTGCTGCTCCATGACGCCGTTCTGGGCTTCAAAGCGCTCGGAGATGCGCGCGCCCCAATTCTCGTTCAGTCGATAGTAGAGGCTGAAATCGATGAGATTGTTGCCGGGAATGTTCTGGCCGCGATAAGTTTGCAATTCGGGGTCGTTGTTCATCAGGTAATAATAGCCGACCGAGAGGCTCAGGGCCGTGGTCGGCTGGAGGAAGACGCGCTCGATGGCTTGGCGCCATCGCGAATCGGCCAGGTCGTAGCGTGTGGAGGAATTGAACGTGAGCCAGGTCCGCGGGCGGATTTCCAGGTCCGAGTAAAGATCGGAAAAGGGATGGTTGGTGGGATCGAGGTCCCAATCCGTATAGACGGCCAAATTGACCACGTCCTCAATGCCGTCCTGGCGCTTGGTCTGGAGTTTGTTGCGCAGCATGAGGCGCAGGACGTTCTGCCGTGTGATCGAATCGATGGAATTGTAGTCCGGATAATCAATGGGCAGCAGGCGCAGGCTGGGCAACTGGTAATCGAACTGCGGCAGTTGCGCGGGCGACCGGTTGGGGGCCGGCGTATAGACGTAATCGAACTCCGGCTCGATGATGTGGCGCAATTCATTGACGTCCCACAGCGAGCTTTGAGCCTCCTGGTAAAGGCGGGAGGCCTTGAAGGAAAGATCGACGCCGGTGTTGAAAACGCCGCGAGCTTGTTCATTGGTGTGAATGCCCAGCCCCTCGACATCGCTGTAATAGGTAATGCGGCCGCCGGCCCGGGGCGTGACGTTAAGCCAGCCGAAAAATGTTTGGGGCAGCGTCAATTGCTGGAAGGTGTCGGCCCGCATGGCGGCGTAATTGGCCGGAGCGTTGCTCACCCCGCGAGTGGCCGCGTATCCCAATCCGCTGGGCAGCAAAGTGTAGTTGGTGAAGGGCATCGACACGTTGGTTTCGGAAAAGGCGCGCTCGTAATACCCGATGGAACTTTCGCTCTCGTAATACACCGGGGTGGCGCCGATTTCCTGGCGCAAGCCGGTCAACTTCAAGTCCGGCAGTCGCTCGACGGTTTCAAAGAAATTGACCACCTGCGGCTGGGCGATGCCGTCAAAAACGAAGTTGGGCCACAGTTCATTGACCTCCGCGAAGGAAGCCGGTTCGACGTTGGCCTGGTACTCGCCGTAGCGGAAATCACGCACCACCAATGGGTCGCTTTGATAGTCGGCCACCACCTTGGCCGTCATGTTCGAGGCCGGATGAACTTCATAATAGAAATCCATTCGCTGCCGGCTCTCGCTCAGATGCGGCGCGGCGATTCCATCGGCCCGCGGGTCCGTATCATGCGCGTAGTAATAGCGGAAAGAGGCCTGGCCCCAGTCGCCCAGATGCAGGTAGAGGTCCGGCCCGGCGGCGATGCCGCGCCGCTCCCGTTCATCCACGTGAATGGTGCCGTCCAGCAGCCCGTTTCCGTACCAGTTGTAGGCGGTCAACAGGTACGGCCCAAAGATGCTGCGGTAGCCGGGGTCCACCTCAAAGTTGTTGGGATGCTTCTCCAGGTAGCGCTTGTAATACGGCCAGTAAAAGACCGGCATCTTGCCCACGTACAACGTCGCCTGATGCGCTTCAAAATACTCCCCCGGAGCAATGGTGATTTGCCGGGCATGGATGGTGCAGACCGGCCGCTGGTAATCATCGGTTGATATGATCGCGTTGGTCGCCCGGTAGAGCAGATTGCTGTTGCCTGCCAGATTGCGGCCCGACACCGAAAAGGGGGCCTGCACGGTCTTGAAAGTTCCCGCCCGCACCCCGCCCGTTTTGAAATTGTAAATAAAATTGGTGCCGCGCCATATGTGGCCGTGGTCCAGGATCGTGACGTCGCCTTCCGCCACGACCTCGCCAGTCAAATCATTGACGGCCGCCTGCCCGGCGGTCACCGTCGCCACCTCGTTGCTGAGCAGGACGCCGCCGGTGAACAGGTTGGTGTCGGCCAGGCTCTCAAACTGGCTCTGACCGCCCGCGCCGCGGGCGACCCAGGGAGCGATTTGTTGCGCTTGACTGGCAATAGCCCATGTCAGAAGCACCACGATTAGGCTGGGCAAGCGCGGTTTTCTCATTAAGCCCGTCCAGCTAATCAGAACCGGGACAGGCTGCCAAGTGGATTTGCGTTCCGGGCCGGCGGCGCTGCATTTGACTTTTTTGGCGCATCTCTGGCTTGGGAGAGGTTTCAATGAATGAAACGATTGAAAATCGGTCATCGAAAATCTGTCATCTGTCAGGTAAACCATGTCGCCATGACGCTCCAAGACTTTTCCAATAACGAATGAAAGATTTTCAATGACCAATTCCCAATCAAGAAGTCCGGTCTTAAAGTATTACTTCGCCAACAGGACTTATCCAAAAAAATGAATGCACCTGCCGGCGGCGGCTACTTGCTCCTGAGGACCACCTCGGTGAAGCCCACTTGGTTAAACAGACTGGTTAATTGCGAGCGCGCCTGCGCTGTGGCGTCGTTTAAAATGCCGTTTTGCAAGGCCGCCAGACGCAACTCTTCCACCGCCTGCCGCCGGGCGTTTTGTTCCAGGTCCTTGTCAAAAACCCGCAGCAGGCCGGTGGACCTCTCCACGATCTGCGTGCGGCGATCATCCAGATAGACATCGGTCACGCGCGGGCGGGGAAGAGCCACGCTGATTTTTTTGCCGGAAACGTCGATGTCTTTCGGGGCGATTTGATCCAGGTCGATGCCGGCTTTGACCACGCCGTGGGCGACGAGCAGAACACGGCTGTCCCCGTACCATTTGGGGTCGTCGTAAACAATGATCTTTTCAAGACTATATTTGACAGTGACGAACTGGGAGAGGGTTTGGACCTTTTTGATCAGGGTCGCGGTATTGAGAAGGCCGCCAAAGCGGGGGGCCAGCCACCGATAGGAAAACAGGCCCAGAACCAGGCCGAGGGCGAAAATGATCGCCAGCGCCCCGATTGCCGCCGCCGCTTTCTTCAACATGCCCCGCAGTCTAGCCGCAGACAGCGGGCGGCAAAAGACAAAAGCCGAAAGGCAGTTGCGACCATCGCCTCCATTGATTACCCTGCGCGCATGAGCTTTTCCGCTTTTGGCCAGTTTCCAACCTATCGCCCCCGGCGCCTCCGGCAGTCGGCAGCGTTGCGTCGGCTGGTGCAGGAAACCTCTTTGCCAGGCGGCCGCCTGGCCCTGCCGCTCTTCGCCCGCCCCGGGCGCAAGCTCCGCCAGCCGGTGCCTTCCATGCCCGGCGTCTTCCAGTTGTCGCCCGATGAATTGGCCGGCGAGGCGGAGAAGGCGCACGCGGCGGGTGTGCCGGCGGTTTTGCTGTTTGGAATTCCAGCGGCCAAGGATGAAAAGGCCTCCGGCGCTTACGCCCGCAATGGCATCGTCCAGCAGACGGTGCGCCTGTTGAAGAAAGATCTGCCCAGCCTGCTGGTGTTCACCGATGTCTGCCTTTGCGAGTATATGAGCCACGGCCATTGCGGCATCGTCGAGAAGGACAAAGGGGGGCGGGTGGCCAATGACCGCACGCTGGCCTTGCTGGCGCGCACGGCGCTGAGCCATGCCGAGGCGGGGGCGGACGTCATTGCGCCGAGCGATATGATGGACGGGCGGGTGGCGGCCATTCGCCGGACACTGGACGCGGAAGGGTTTGCCGAAACGCCGATCCTTTCGTACGCCGCAAAGTTCGCCTCCGCCTATTACGGGCCGTTCCGCGAGGCGGCGGAATCGGCGCCGCAGTTTGGCGACCGGCGCGCCTATCAAATGGACGCCGCCAATGGGCTGGAGGCCTTGCGGGAAGTGGCGCTGGACATCGCCGAAGGCGCGGACATGGTCATGGTCAAACCGGCGCTGGCGTATCTGGACATCCTGCACCGAGTCAAGACGGAATTCGGTTACCCGACGGCCGCCTATGCCGTGAGCGGTGAGTATTCAATGATCAAGGCCGCCGCGGCCCAAGGGTGGATCGATGAACGGGCGGTGACCCTTGAGTCCCTGCTGGCGATGCGGCGGGCGGGAGCGGATTTCGTCTTTACTTACTCGGCCGCGGAAGCGGCCCAGTGGCTCAAGGAAGGTTAAAGGTTGCTCGATTTCTTAAAGACCATCAGCAGCAGAACCCCCACAGCGATGCCGAGCACGATGATCATCGCGACGAATATCTTGGTGCCCACGTTGCTCTTCTTGGAAAAGGCGCTTTTGTCGAACGGCACCGCCTTGGTGGGCGGTTCCTGGCCCAGTTTGACGCCCTGCGGGATGACCATTGTTTGATCGGGCAGCTTTTTCGGCGCGGATTTTTGCGCGGCAGCGTCCTCCAGGCGAAGTTCCACCTGGCCCAGGCGCAGGATTTGGCCCGGCTTCAACGCGGCCTCGCCCGTGACCTGGTGGCCGTTGATAAACGTGCCGTTGGTCGAGTTGAGATCGTGTATGATCACCTCCGCCCCGCGCAGCAGCACCTCGCAATGGTGGCTGGACACGGAGGACTCGGGAATGGGAAACGTATTGTCGTCAACGCGACCGATGGTGGTCTTTTCCACCGCCAGTTCGTGCGCCTTCCCTGTCAGCCCTTCGCTCAGAATTACCAGTCGTGCCATATTGGGCGTAGTGCCATTATCGCCAGCCCGCGCCACAAGTCAAACGGTTTTCCTGGCGGTTTTCGTTGCCGGGGAAATCCCTACAACGCGCGCCGTTCCCCCCCTTTGACGTACCGAAACGAAGCGAAGCTCCGATTTCTGCCTTGGTCGGCCCTGTGTTTTCAGGGGCGGAGAATGCCGATATTCATCCAATTTACTCACGCCAGCAGACTGTCATACGCGAAGCAAGGTCAACCACTCAATGAACTCCATGGACGGCTTCCCCGCTGCGCTGCCGTGTTGCCTGACCCGCCGGCTTGTCCGCAGCAGTTTTTCCGACGAAGACATTTCCTTTAACCCGCGCTGTGAGGCTGGGCATTCGCTCGCCAGCGACGCCAAGCGAAGTGCAACAGGGCCGGCAGTCCCATCAAAACTATGGTGTCCGGTTCGGGAACGGCCGTGGCGGTGAGAGCGAATTGAGGATCATTGCTGTAGGTTCCACTCCAAGATGAGCCATCGCTGGACTGGAAGGTAACAGCACCCTCGGTCCAGTCATTACCACTGGAAATGTTGGAAGACGGATTCTCAAGCCCCCACGCATATAAGCCACTTGCGGTCTGTGTTGCCGAAGTGAGCACGATAAAATACTGGGCGTCAGGCGTCAGCGGCACGTCCGACGCAGTAAACGTGTAAACGCCAGCGGTAGCGGGATCGGTCGAACCGCTCAGAGTGGCCAAACTGCTGCCGGGATTGGGTACCTCAGCAGAGGCGGGTCCATAAAGCTGCACCGTGAAACCGCTTGGCTGACCCGTAGCGGCAGCCATTTCCAGTTGAATTGAATTGAGATCATACCCTCCTGGATTGTTTCCGGTCCGAAAGGCCGCTGCCACCCATGAATCGCTGCCCACCGCTTGTGTTGTCACGGAGGGCCCGATGCTCGTCAAATAGGTGGTGGTGCCCTGCGCTTGGCCAAACCGTGGCGTACACACCCCGATTCCAACCGCCAAAATTCCGCATGTGAAAAGGTTTTTCATATTAGTATTCTTTCTCCTTTCGCTTGTTTCCACGTATTTGTTTTACGGAGCACTGAGAGCGCCGCCAGCATAGCCATACGCAGAATAATATTGAAATCCATAAACTTCAACCTGTGCCGGCAGAGAGCTGCTTATTGTGTGCGGCCCCGGCAAAACCGGGATCCTCACTCCAAAATAACCGCTGCTTCCGATGGAAGGAAAATTAGTCGTCAATAGATTTATGTTTGTGCCGTCCAATGTCGTTAGCGTCGCATTAGTTGCAACGACAAGGTTCACAAAATTCTCTGCGAAGGGAATTGAATAGACGATATACGACGGTGAATACCGACCGGTTGCCGGCAATAGAATCTCGGTATCACTCCCTTGGTTGCCAGGAGGGTTGTCATATCCTTCCCCATTTGCGAAGTGTGCGACCTGGATTGGATTGCTGCCCTGAAATTGCACCGAGCCCTTAACAATGGTGTCATAGAATTGCCCGGCCCGCAGGGTCTGGGCCACAATACCATTGGTGCGCACAACCGTATTGTTGCTCAGCGCGAGTACGCGATAGGCGTCCCCGCCCGTGCGGCCCGCAAACGAGAGCGCCAGTGCTTGAACTCCCCAATCGGCTACGGGCAGTTGTTCTTGTCCAAGTGGATTGTCAATCAGGGCGCTTACAACGGCCGCATCGGCCCCGGCAAATACGGCTATTGGAGCGTCGGAGATGATTAATGTTCCGGTGACGTCGCCCGAAGCGGATGAGCTCTGAGCGGCATAGGTTTCCCCTTGCTGAAGGATTACGGGGTAGGTATTCGTTTCAGAATTTGAAAGGTACGCATTCGTCGAAGGCGTGATCATGATCGTGGTATTGTTCGACGTCGCCACAATCGCAAACTGGGAGGAGTCGCCTCCTGAATCGCCCGGGTGGGCCATTAGGCAATAATTCGTGCCGAGTGCTGCGGTAGGATATGCGGTAAACGCATAGCGATCGTAATCGTCCGCCAGGCAGCCCCCATATACCGACACCGGCTGGGTGGCGGTGAAGTGGATACCATTGCTCGCAATCCCTGCCTGGTAGAGAAAGGCAGTGTTTATGATTGATATATTCGTTACACCGCCTGATGTGACCGAAAAAGCCTGGGTGAATTGGAGACCCGGGATTGACACTGTTCCAGACGCTTCCAACGGGCTGCAAATGTAAAGGGATAAACTCGCGTAATACGGAGGCAGACCACCGGCGTTCGGAAACGTCACCCAGAAATCAGTTCCTGAAGAACTATCGGCAAAACCTATTCTGTAAAAGCCTTGAGTGCCGGTCGCGTTGGTCGGGGCGAGATTCGTCTGTCCCGGCGCGCTCCGCATGATCCATTGCCATGAAATGGGCGGAGACAGATTCGTCGTATAATAAAGGTCATAGACGCCGTTCGTCACATCCCACGGCGGATGAATTACGAGCAAAGCCGTCCCGTTCGTGACTCCGTCAATTTCCAGCCACAAATCATTCGTCGTGAAGTCTTGGGCGGGGAGAATTGGCCCGCCATTACCTCCTCCGTCCGAGTTTGTGCCACCTGGCGAAGGAGGATCGCTGCCGTCCATCGGAAACATCCCGCTGTTGTTGGCGGAATAGTCCCAGTTTCGGTCGTCAAAAATGTAAACTTGGTTGCTTGCCGGTCCATATCCGTATATAGGAAGTTGAGGGAGCGGGTCAACCGGCCACGGAGGGAGCTTCCTTGACGCGCTCCAAAAAGTTCCCGAGCTCGGCACGGCGGAAAGCTCCGTTAGCGTTTCTGTTTGGTTCCCCCCTCCCGCAACCAGGACCTGGGCATGGGCGGATATATGGAAGAGCATTGTCAAGAGAAACACGCGGGTTGTTTTCATTTGTTTGGATCCTTATTGTTTGTCCGAACCTCATTTTCCACTCTTCAGCAAGAGAGTCAAGAGAAATATGGCCCTATTGGGACTAGACCTTTCAGGACATTCCGCGGGCCGTTGGTTCCGGGCATGATGCTTTAATGGTCTTGTCTCAAGAAGACGCGGAAAAGCTGAAACGGCTGGGGAAAAACATTCAGACCGAGCGCCGCCGAACTGGACTCACGCAGCAGAAATTGGCCGACGCGGTTGGGGTCCAGGTTCGTACGATTCACAAATTTGAGCGTGGAAAGATCAATATTCCGACGCTGACATTGCTTCGAATACGAGCAGCGCTTGGGTCAGATTGGAAGAATCTGCTTGGAAAATAAGCCCCTTTGCCGCGTTCTGTTTGGGTTTGGTTATCGTTCTTGATGTCTATTGCCTTCCGCAACCTCGTGTCGGTGCTCACTTTTCCACATTCCCTTCGTGGGCCCTCTATGTGTTTGTCTTGCTTTGCGCCCGTGTTTCTTGCGGGGCTCCTTCGACCAAGTGGCCAGCGTCAGGACTTGACGATCATCTGGCGAAACTCCGCAAAGAGCGGCGTCGAATCGTGCGGTCCTGGGGAGGCCTCGGGGTGGTACTGCACGCAAAAGATCGGCTTGCTTCTGTGCCTCATGCCTTCGACGGTTTGATCGTTGAGGTTGATGCGGTCCACCAACACGTCCTTGGGCAGCGTCGCCGGGTCCACGGCGAAGCCGTGATTCTGCGAGGTGATTTCGACTTTGCCGTTGGCCAGGTTCTTGACGGGCTGATTGGCGCCGCGATGGCCGAATTTAAGCTTGAAGGTCTTTCCACCAAAGGCCTGCCCCAGAATTTGGTGGCCCAGGCATATCCCAAAAATCGGCGTTCCGCTGTGAACCAATTCGCCCACCGCCTTTATCGCGTAATCCAGCACCGCCGGATCGCCGGGACCGTTGGAGAGGAAAATGCCCGCCGGTTTCCAGGCCAGGACTTCGGCTGCCGTGGTGGTAGCGGGCGCCACGCGCACCTTGAAGCCGTGCTGACGCAACCGCCGCAAAATATTGTACTTCATCCCGTAATCGAACGCGACAATCGGGATGTCCGCCGGCGGCAGCGGCTTGCGGTCAATGACGTTGTCCGGGCCGCGCGCCAATTCAAAAATCTCGCTCTGGCCGTCGGTTTCGTCCCATAAAAACGACTTTGGATGGGTGACGGATTTGACGTAATCGACGCCCACCAGGCCGGGCCAGCTTTTGGCGCGGGCGACGGCTTCCCGCTCGGAGATTTCGCGCGTGGAAATGAAACCGTTGAGCGCGCCGCGCACGCGCAGCTTTTTGGTGAGGGCGCGTGTGTCGATTCCCTGGATGCCGGGGATGCCGTTGCTTTCCAGGTAATCTCCCAGGCTGTGGCGCGCGCGCCAGTTGCTCGTCACCGGCGAGAGCTCGCGAATGGCAAAACCGGCGACATGCGGCTGCCACGATTCGACATCGGCCGGATTGACGCCGTAATTGCCGATGAGCGGGTAGGTCATGGTGACGATTTGGCCTTTATAGGATGGGTCGGTGAGGATTTCCTGGTAGCCGGTCATGGCGGTGTTGAAACAGACCTCGCCACAGGCTTCGGCTTGGGCGCCAAAACCCTGGCCCCGGAAAACCGACCCATCTTCGAGCGCGAGAATTGCTTTCATCAATGCGTTGACCGCCGCAGAAATTTAGGGCGACCGTTGGCGCGGTCAAGTGATAATGAACGCTCGCCGGAAGCCTCCGGGGCGATTATCCGTGCGATTGCCGACAATATCAAAGCGTTGGCCAGAGATCCTCCCATTCAAGCCTGTAGCGCTCCGTTTGGTACTGGTGGCTCCAGTTTTGAAAATCGTCAATGGTCTTAAATTTGAGTTTATCCGCCAATTCACGGTGGAGAATGATATGTCCGAGTTCATGGGCAAGCGAGAATCGCAGCCGGTTAAAGCGCCATAACGGCGCGCCTTGCAGGAATTTGTACGCTTGTTTATCGACATAGATGCCGGTGAAGCCCGGCTCTACCGCAGCGTCAACGGAATACTTGCGAAAGAGATCCTCAAATGGGATTACGTCCAGACGCAAGCGAACTTCGATGACCGTGAGCACATCCACCGGGACCGTCCCCAGGTCATTTATATGCTGCCGGCGAAATTCCTCAACGGCGGTCCAGACGTCTGCCTTGCCATTCATTCAGCGGATTCTCTGACCGGGCTGTGAACGGCACGGAGATCTTCGATGAATTCTTTAAGCCGATCTCCTTCCAGATCGTGTCCCCGCACGGCGCGAAAAAATGCTGGCAGCGCGGCGATCACCACTTCGTCGCTGGCCAAGTCCGGCGGAATCTCCTGGCGCGCGAGCGCCGCCAAATCCGTGAACTCCTGCTTCTTGTCCCCGGAGAGGCCAAAGAATTTTGCCCATCGTCGAAGCTCGTCGGGATCCTTCGGGGGTGGAGTGACGCCGCGTTCCATCTTGCTCCAGTTGCTCGGATCCACTCGTAGTTCCGCGCAGCACTGGCGCAGTGTCAGCTCTTTCTCGATGCGTAGATTCTTGATTAGTTCGCCAAATCTCATATCTTTGCTTCCATTGTGTGGTGGAATTTACACCACATGGCATCTTGACGCAAGCTATTTATCAGACTATTATTCCCTCGCCTTTATGCGCGACATCATGCCACCCGGCTATTCGATTCCCGCGCGCCGCAAACGGCTGGAGAGCCAGTTGCGCAAAACCAGGGCCGGCGAAATGGCCAAGGCGTCCCCCGAAGAACGAGCGCGAATCGAAAAGGAAATCGAGGCGGAGACAGATCGGCAAATGCGCGAGCTTCGCGCCAAAATCCTCGGTAACGGACCGGTCCTTTGGTCCCATTGAGCCGCCGCATGTGAACGCAACCGGGTTAGTCCCGCAAAGGTCAAATCCCGTCCCGATCTCGATGCGGCGGGCAGAATGCCAGCCAGAGGGTGGAAATCAGGCCCGCGCCTTTGAGAATGGTTCGCACCCAGGAAAATTTCGCCCCGCCGTCCGCGGGCTTGCCGCGCCGGAAGGCCGCCAGGCCCGCTATCAGCGCCGCGGCTGACGAGGCGACGGAACTAAAGGATTTCGCGCGGTCGGTGAGCGTCCGAACGCCCGCCCTCAGCACGGCCATGTCCCCGACCAGCAGGGCGCGGTTGAGTTCGCTTTCCGCAATCAAAAGCCGCTTGCGCGTTTCGAGTGCGGTCATTCGAGGATTTTTTCCAAACATGCGCGGTCCTTTTCGAGCTGATCAATCGTGCCGGAAAGCGGCTGCCGGTTGCGCAGCAGCGCGCTCAGTCGCCTCCAGGCATAAAACCCGGCCGCTCCATAGAGGCCGGTCAACGTCAGGAGAACGGCCACGTGTGAGCAATCCCAAAACAAAACCACAAGGGCAGCCGTGAGCGTGATGCCGGCGAGCAGACCGAACACCGCCACAGCGACGGCCAGCAGAATGGAGTGCAGGAGGATCTCGCGTCCCTCCTGCAGTTCGACCATCAACAACTGAAGCCGGTTTTTCCCAATGGTGAAAAGTTGCCGCGCGAACCGTTTCGACGTCTCGGCGAGTTGCCCGACACCGATGGTGGCCGGTTGCATAGCGGTGTCAATCGCTGTTACGGGACCCCCGGCGAGCGAGGAGATAACCGACGAGCGCACCGACACCGAAGGCGACGGCGATGGCTTGATAGGGGTGCTCACGCACGGCCTTGTCGGCCACCTTGGCGCTTTCGACCACTTTGTCGCGGGCGCGACCCGCGATTTCCTTGGCGCGTTCCAATGCGGCGGCGAGACGCTTGCGGGCTTCCCCGACTTTTTCGCCGGCCACGCCGGCGGTGGCGTCCATCAAGGCGCTCGCGTCCTGGGCGAGCGAGCCCATGTCATTGCTGGATTCTTGCGTTTGTGAGTTCATAGTGTTCGATCCTTTCCATTTGTTTTTTTAGCTCGGCAACACGATCAGTCTGTACGAGTAAATGTGTGCCAATTGCGGGTTTTGTCAAACGCGCTTTTTAAGCCTTTTGACTCATTGAGCCTCCAATTTCTTCAATTTGTCGATCGCGTTGCGGTTCTTGGAATCAAGCTTCAAAGACTTTTCAAAGTTCTCGATGGCGAGCTTTTTGTCGCCATCGTCCATGTAGGCTTCGCCCAGGCTGTCGTAAACGTTGGAGGATTGCGGGTAAGTTTCCGCGTTTTGCTTCAGAATTTTGATGGCGTCTTTGATCCTGTTCATGGCAATCAGCTCATAGCCCAGGTTGTTCAAGTCGTATTCGCTGAAATCCATGGCCTCAGAGTGGGCGGATTTTAACTCGTGATATTGTTGGATCGCCGCGTCAACGCCCTTTTGCGTGAGGGTTTCCAAGAGCGTGCCAGACACAGTCTTTCTGCTGGCAAGGGCTTCGGCCTTGGCCAGCATCTCGTCCAGCGAGGATTTGGGAAAAAGCCTGCCGCCATAGACCACCGCCGCGATCTTTCGAGTGTTGGCGATGTCGTCGAGTGGATTGGCGTCCAGGAGGACCAAATCGGCGAGCTTGCCTTGCTGGATCGTTCCGAGCTCGTTTTCGCGGCCCATGAAGCGGGCGGCGTTGCGTGTCGCCGCCTGGATGGCTTCCATGGGTGTAAGACCGGCTTGCACCAGCCAGCCCAGTTCATCGTGCAGACTGAAGCCGGGGAAGCAATAGGGGTTGCCCGTGTCCGTGCCCGCCAAAACACCGACGCCCGCGCGCTGCATCGCGCCAATAATCTCAAGGCTCTTTTGAAAACTCTTCTTCCCGAACGCCGCTGTTTCAGGAGACCCGTTGGTGAACCGGTTGTTGGCGGTACTCCAATAAGACCTGAGTTCGGACGGCACGTATTTCGCCCGGACATCGGTGACAATGGACGGATCGGCCGTGCTGAGGTGCAATACTGTGAATGTGGGGCATTGCCAGGTGTGATTCTTTTTGAATTCGGCGAACACCGCCTCGGCCTTCTCCGGGCTGTAAGTGTCCAAGGCCACTTCGCCCTCGCGCATATAGGCGAGCCGAAACTGTGCGGAAAGGTTCCCCGACTCGCTGGTGTTGAGCCGTTGCGCGAGAGTTTCCTGCGCCGTCTTCAAAAGCTCGGCTGCGCGACTTGAACAGGCTGGGAGCACCCCCGTCAGGTGCTCAACACTCTTTTGCCCGGCCGCCGATGCTTCCTCAACGGAAACCGCAATAGGAACATGCCCCTCGAAGGGAATGCCCCGCTTTTTGGCTTCGTCCGCAATGGCGAAATACGCCTCGCGCGGGAGAAATGAATACACCTTCACAAAATCGGCGCCATCCTGCATGGCCTTCTTCACGGCCTGCCGCCCCTCGGCTTCGTTGCCCGCGATGTCGGAGCCTGGCCAACTGGGCTTCGGTCCGTCCACAATAGCGCTGGCAATGAGCAGGCGCGGTCCCAGGAGTGATCCCTGCTCGATTTCCTTTCGCCATTCGTGGTGAACGGGCATGCCCCACATTATCCGCACGCCGGTGACGCCGTTGGCGATGAACAGCGGCAGGTCAGCTTTCTGGTACCAGTGAACGTGCATGTCCCAGAGACCGGGAATCAAGAACTTGCCCGAAGCGTCCACAATCTGCGCGTCCTTCGGCACGGCGACCGCGGCGCTTTTGGCGATTGCGGTTATTCGATCATCCGTGATCACAACCGTGACATCAGATTGAGCGGGCGCGCCAGTCGCATCAATCACGGTGGCATGAACAAAGACAAGAGGGTTCTCCGTCGCGCCAAGGGACCGCATGGCCGGAAAGGAGAATAAACAAAGAAGAAATAAAATGCCGGCATTCCTGTTCATCTGAACATAAATACGTGCGACCATGACAAATCTTGCAAGGCGAAAGTGTCAGCAAGGACCGAGACGAACGGGGCGTACGATCTCGTGAGCGGGCCTGTGCGCATGGCGCAACCGGAAGCCTAGTATCGGGATGAGAGACGGAATTTCTTAAAATAGATACACAAGAACACCGTTATTCTGACAAAGTTCAGACAAATTCGAGTTTCGTCGTTGTCGCCTCGGGGTCCCAGCCGCGCGGGGGCTTGCTGCCGATGGCGCCGACTTCCTTGATTGAAATCTGGCGGCCGCGCGTTTTCGGGCCTTTGACTTCCACGTCGCCGGGCTTGCACGTTTGCTGGTTGATTCTCTGATAGGGCGCCGGTTTGTAGCGGATGAACAACTCGGCGGGCGTGTCCGGTTCAAAAAACAGGATTTTCGATTTGGGCGGGATGCAGAAATACTCCTTGTTCAAAATCGTTCCGCCGAAGGTGAACCGTTTCAGATAGCTGGCGTCGCGATTGGTGTAGGCCAGGGTCATGACCCGCTCGCGTTCGGGCAGCCCGCAAAAAACCATGTCCGGCCCGACGAACATTTTTTCGGGCAACTCGATGACCTTGTAATGGCCGTCTTTGAAGACCAGCAGGAGCTTGTCGAACTTGGTGCAATCGCATTTGAACTCCTCGCCCGAAACTTTGTGGCCGATGTAGCCGGACTCGCGGTCGTAGGCGACCTTGAAGGCCTTGAACGCCACTTCGCGCGCATCGACCTCGTCGTAGCGGCTGGATTTGGTCAGGCGCGGGTAGAGCGGGCCATATTTGGCCAGCAGGGCCTCCAGGTGGGCGATGGCATATTTGGTCACGTTCTTAAGCTGCTGGCGCGTGGCCTCCAGGTCCGCCTTGACCTTCTCCATTTCCTCGCGGTGCCGGTTGATGTCAAATAGAGAAATGCGGCGGATGCGGATGCCCAGCAGCATCTCGACGTCCTCGGCCGAGAGGTCGCGGCGCAGTTGGCGGCGGAAAGGCTGGAGACCCTCGTGGATGGCGGCGACCACGGCCTCGTTGGTGCGGGCCTGCTCGATTTTTTTGTAGAGGCGGTTTTCGACAAAGAGGCGGACCAGCGTTTTGGAATGCAGTTCCTGCTCCAGCTTTTGTTCCTTCAACTCCAGCTCGCGCTTGAGCGTGGCGACCAGGTGTTCGGTGTTGTCGCGCAGGACTTCCGAGACGGTCAGCTCGACGGGACGGTTGTCCTTGATGACGACGATGCGGCTGGCAATGGTCACTTCGCAATCGGTGAAAGCGTAGAGGGCATCGGCCAGTTGGTCCGCGCTGACGCCGCTGGGAGCGCGCACCTCGATCTCCACTTCCTCGGAGGTGAAGTCGTTGATGCTCTTGACCTTGATCTTGCCTTTGCGCGACGCGTCCTCAATTGAGGCGGTGAGCGAATCGGTTGTGGTCGTCGGCGGGATTTCTTTGATCGTGACGGTCGAGTCGTCCTTGATTTTGATTTTGGCCCGGACTTTGATCTGGCCGGCGCCGTCGCGATATTCGCGGGCGTCCATCAGGCCGCCGGTTTGGAAATCGGGCAGGACCTTGAAGGGCTGCCTTTTAAGAATGGCGATTTGCGCCTCCAGCAGTTCGGGGAAATTGTGCGGCAGGATGCGCGCGGCCATGCCGACGGCGATGCCCTCGGTGCCCAGCATGAGCAGGAGCGGCAGCTTGCTGGGCAAGCTGACCGGCTCCCGCGCCCGTCCGTCGTAACTGGGCACAAAGTCGGTGATCTCGTCATTGAAAACTTCGTTGCGCGCCAACTCAGTCAGCCGGCACTCGATGTAGCGGCCGGCGGCGGGAACGTCGCCGGTGAAGATATTGCCGAAATTGCCCTGGCCCTCGATCAAATAGCGTTTGTTGGCCAGGACGACCAGGGCGTCGTTGATTGAGGCATCGCCATGGGGATGATATTGCATGGCGGCGCCGGCCACGGTGGCCACTTTGATGAACCGGCCATCGTCCTTCTCGTGGAGGGTCCAGAGGATGCGGCGTTGCACCGGCTTGAGGCCGTCGATCAGATTTGGAATGGCGCGGTCGCGGATGACGTAGGAGGCATAATCCAAAAAGCTGCGATCCACGCGGCGGTGGAGAGGCAGTTCGATTTTGCCCGGCACAAAAGGGCGGTGCGCGGGGGCCGGCACCTGCTCAGCCTGGACGTGCCGTGTGCCATTGCCGTTCTTGTCGTCCCCGGCTTTGGCGGCCGGCTCGGGCTCTTGGACGACGCCGGGCGCGAGCATCGGCAACTCCGGCTGATTGGAGGATGATTTGCGTTTGGCGGCCATAAAACTGTCTTGCGATTCAGCGCGTCTGCTGAACCTTCCTACGCTTTCCCCGCCCGGAAAGCAAGGCGCGCGGATGTTTGTTTCAGGGCACGGGCTGGCCGTTGTAAGTCCAGTTGATGTCCGCCCGGCCCGGGTCGCCGGCCCTGGTCCCGGTATTGGCGCAAATGTAGGAGTACTTGAAGTAAGCCGCGTGCCCGTCGAAAAACGTCAGGTCCGCCCCGGCGTTGTGCCGCGAGGACAGTTGCACCACCCAGACGTGCGAACAACCAATCTCATTGGTCGGGTCGGTCCCGTAGAAAGGCGTCTCCGACCAATGCGTTCGCCCATCGGAAAGAAAAACATACGCGGAGGGATGCCACACCATCTTCGCCGTCATCGCTTCGCCGGCCGGCAGCCCGGTGCCACCCTTGTAATTCATTCCGTAGTTGAAAATGACGCGGTCCAGCGGATTGAATTGAGGCGCAAGGCTGTCGGAGGTCGGGCAGGTGAAAATGGTCTTGCCATTGACAAAATCCGCCGGATTGGCGGCGTATCGGTAGAGGGGCTTCTTGCCGACGTAGGGCGGCAGGACGTTGTACCAAACCGTCATCCCTTGCCCGGCCGCCGCGAACGCCGCCAGGTCGCTCCAGTGCGGTGTGTCCTCGTTGTAACCGGAGGGTGCGCCGGGCGTTCCATTGGTGATCTTGGCGTCGGGAAACATCGGTCCGGTGTCATCCAGATACATCGTAAAAGCCAGGCCCCATTCCCGGAGATTGCTTTCGCAATCGACGCGATTGGCCGTCTCCCTGGCGTTGGACAACGCGGGCAGCAGCAGCCCCGCCAGGATGGCGATGAGGGCGATGGTCACGAGCAGTTCGATCAATGTAAACGCTGTCTTTGTTGCCGTATTCATAACTGGCCGCGAGTCTATCGCCGGGCATGCCGGCAGGCTGTCGATTGTTTGCCAATTATTGTCGGCATGTTGCCAAAACAGGGGAAATCCGCCGTGTCGGACGCGAAAGTTGTTGAGAATGAGTCTCATCCACCCTATTTCTTAACCATGATGGCGGCAACAACTTCGCGGGATTGCGCCGGCGTCCCCCGCGGACGGAGCCGGGCGGCTGTTGCGGAAAACCTGGCGTGGAAACAAGTCGGCCAGGGCTGGCAGCCGCTGCACGGCAGTTTTCGACGGCTCGGTTACAGCGTCGAATGGCATGATTTTACGCTGGATCGAGACTTGGATTGGTCCCGCAGCTTCCATCCTGGCAGCGTGGAGATTTGCCTGAACCTTGCCGGCTGTGGGGAAGTTCGAGCCGGCCGGAAAACGGTTTCGTTCACTCCGGCCAGCGCCGGTTTTTACGCCCAGCAAAATGCCGCTCTGGACGGATGGCGGCGGGGGGGCGAGCGGCACCAGTTCATCACCATCGAGTTTTCACTGGCGTATCTCAAAAGGCAGATTCCCGCCGAGGCATCGACCGCGACGCGGTTGCTGGCGGCGCTGTTCAATCAAACCGCGCCCGTCCAAGCGGCGGTCTCGAACCCGGTGCGGCTGACGCACGAACAACAGCAATTGGCCTTGAGCTTGCGCCATCCGCCGGTGCCGGCCGCCGGACACGCTTTGTGGTATCAGGGCAAGGCGCTGGAAATCGCGGCGGCGCTGCTTTACGGGTCCACGCCGGAGGAGGAGCTTTTCTGCGAGCGCCGGAAAAGACTGAGCCGCGAGCGGGTGCAAAAAGTCATCGCCATCCTGCGGGAGAATCCCGCCGAACCGCCGCCGCTGGAGGAGATCGGACGGCGGGTGGGGTGCAGCCACTTTTACCTCAGCCGCATCTTCACCGAGGAGATGGGAAAGACCATTTCGGCCTGCCTGCGGGATTTGCGCATGGAGCGGGCGGCGGCCCTTCTGCGCCAGGGGCGGTTGAACGTCACGCAGGTGGCGATGGAGGTCGGATATTCCAGCCTGAGCCATTTCAGCGCGGCGTTTCACGAGGCTTTCGGCTGCTGCCCGGGTCTTTACCCGCTGGCCACCTCCGCCCAGGCGGCCGCCAAAAACTCCGCTTCCGCCTCTTGATGCTCAACAGCAGAAAGGATAAACTCAAAGCATGTTCACAGCGTTGCAGATTAGAGAACGGATGAAGGAACAGCCATTCAAGCCATTTCGGATTTGCATGTCAGATGGAAGAACCTTTGACGTCACCAATCACGATATGGCCTTCGTGCAACGCAACACCGTTCGCGTCGGCATCGACCTGGACAGCAACTCGTTCGCTGAACGCTACGCCGAATGTGCCATTATGCACATTACCAGCATTGATGACATTCCGACCGCGCAAGCGGCGTAGCAACGTATGGCGGTGTGAAATATCCCCGCTAAACCTTCGCCGCCGGAAGCGTCACGGTAAACTCCGAGCCTTTGCCCGGGACGCTGTTCACGGAAACGGCGCCCAGGTGGGCCTGGACAACCGCCTTGACCACGCTCAAACCCAGCCCCAAGCCGCGCTGGGAACGGCTTTTGTCGCCACGATAGAGGCGGTCCCAAATCCGGCCCAGCTCCTCTTGAGGAATGCCAATGCCGTTGTCGCGGAAGCGCACGATGGCCCGGTCGCCGGCGCGGCTGGCGGAGACGGCCACCGCGCCGCCTTCGGGGGTGTATTTGAGGGCGTTGTCAAGCAAGTTTCCGAAGGCCTGCCTCATGCGCGTGGGGTCCACTGACGCCGGGCAAATGGCCGGCAAGTCCAAGCTCACGCTGATTTTCTTCTCCTCGGCAACGTACTCATAAAGCTCGGCGACGTCGCGGATAAGCTGGCACAGATCGACGGTCTGGCGCTCCAGGCGCATGGTGCCCGCTTCGGCTTCGGCGATGTCCATGAGGGTCTTGACCATGTTCAATACGCGCTCGGATTCTTCGACGCAGTCGGCCAGCGCCTCGCGCAGGGTGGCCGGGTCGGTGGTTTGCCGCAAGGCCAGTTCGGCCGAGCCGCGCAAGCGGGTCAAGGGCGTGCGCAGATCGTGCGCCACGTTGTCCATTGACTCGCGCATGGCGCGGATGAGGGCCTGGTTTTTGTCCAGCATCGCGTTGAACAGGCGCACCAGTTCATCCAGTTCGTCGCTGGAGGGGCGCGCCGGCACGCGGGCGTCCATGTTGCCGGTGGAAATGATGCCGCGGGCGGTGGCGACAATCTGGCGGACCGGCAGCAAGGCGCGATGAGCGAAGAACCAGCCGAAAACCACGCCCAAAAGCGCGATAATGAAAATGGTCGGCAGCGCCGTTTCGCGCACCGGCTGCCAGAGCAAGTTCCGGTTGTTGGTGCTCCGGCCCACGATGAGGATCGACTGGTCGGGCATGTCGGCGCGGGCAAAGGTGTAGTCCCGCTCCGCGTTTTTAGGAATCCGGTTGATTTCAAATTGCTGCCACTTGATCTGGCCCGGCACCACGAAATTGAGCCAGCCCATCGGAACACTAATGGGATGCGAATACTGCGCCGTAATGATATTGACGTAAAAAGAGCGTTCGTCGGCGGGATTGTTTTCCTGAATGGCCACCCTCTTGAGCGCGTCGGCTCCGCCGGCCTCATACACGGCGGCATACTCCTTGAGCCGCGCCAGGATGACTTCCTTGTCCTTGTTCTGCAACGCGGCGGCGACCAGATAATAAGCCAAGAGCAGCAGCAGGCTGGCGCTGACGGCGAATATCAGCGCGTACCACAGGCTGAGCCGGAAGGCGAATCCGCGCAGCAGCTTATGAGGCTCGAAGGACATATCCTACTCCGCGGATGGTATGCAGCCGCGTCTTGTCGGGATCGATCTTGGCGCGCAGCCGGTGGACCAGCACATCGACCACGTTGGTTTGCGGATCGAAGCTGTAATCGAAAATGTGTTCCAGGATCATCGTTTTGGTGATCGTGCGCCCGGCGTGGCGCATCAGGTATTCCAGCAGGGCGAATTCGCGGGTTTGCAGTTCGACCTTCTCCCCGCCGCGCTCGACCTGGCGCGTCAGCAGGTCCAGCGTCAAATCGCCGACCGTCAGGCGCGTCGGTTCCACCGTGCGCGTGGCCCGGCGGATCAGGGCCTGCAACCGTGCCGTCAGTTCGGAAAAGGCGAACGGTTTGGTCAAATAATCATCGCCGCCGGCTTGCAGACCCTTGATGCGGTCGTCCACCGAGGCCTTGGCGCTGAGGATGATGACCGGGGTCTGGATTTTTTGGCGGCGCAGGCGCTGGATGAAGCTCAACCCGTCGAGCTTGGGCAGCATGACATCGACCACCGCCGCGTCATAAGAGGTTGTTTCGGCCAATACAAGGGCCTCCTCCCCGTCGGCGCAACGGTCCACCGCGTAGCCGGCCTGCTTCAACCCTTTGACCACGAAAGAGGCGATTTTGTTATCATCTTCAACGACCAAAACGCGCATGTCACCATCCACCATAGCGCCAGCCGGCGCGCAAGTAAAAAGGGAAGGGGTTGGGCCGAATGACGGATGGCCCAAGGACTACAGCGTGAAGACCTTCGCAGCCAGGGCAACGGCCTGGGCGATGGCTGCCACAACCTGGCCCGCCACATCGATCTTATGAATCCAGTCGTTGATTTGCCCCTGCACCGTCTGCAGTTTCGCATTCACCGCGTCCACTGTTGCTTTCAACGCCGTGTATTGCGGCGTGTTGGCCTGTATGACTTGCTCATGCAAGGTTGTGACAATGTCGAACACAGCTTGGGAAAGACCATTGATTGCGTCCTTTGCCTCGATCGTCGTCGCAACCCAGTAGGCCTCGTCCAGGAGGTCGTGCAACTGTTCAAGGGCCGTGATATAATCCTGCAATGCTGCCGGATCGAGCGGAGCGGGAGCAATCGGACCGGCAGTGGGAGTGACGTCAGCCATAATGATTATCTATTGGTTTGCAATGAATTGTAATAGGTCGCGATCCGTTGCGCTTCCGAGCTGAGCTGGTCGATCAGGGAAATGGCGTTCGCGTTGTGTTTGGTGAACACTTGATTCAGGGATGCGTGCGCGAGGGCAAGATTTGTGATCGAACTTTGCAAGGCCGCCAGTGTTGAGTCGCCTTTGCTCATAGCAAATGTCAAATCCATCAGGTTCCTGATCTCCTCCCTCCTCTCAATGGGGTCAAGCCGCCTCCAGCTTGCATTCATGCCGACGCTGTCATTCTGGCGGGTTTGCAGGTAATCCTCCCTCAACTGGGGACGGAGAATCAAAAGGTCCTTCTCCAACAAATTGCAAATGTCCGTCACCGGCTGGCGCATCGACTCAATCACCACCCCGGCCTGTTTTTGTTCCTCGCGGCTGAGGATCCAGCGCGTTACAGCGTCGAGTGAAGTGGTGAAAATATTGATTTCTTCCGGCGTAAACGGCTCCTTTTGCACGAATGCCGCCAAGACAAGGTTTGTATCGACCTTGTTCAGGGCCTTTCCGAGCTTGGTCGTTTCTTGATCGAGGTTGGAGCCGGACGTGTTTCCCGCCAGCAACGACAGCTTGGCGGCATACAATTTCAAAACGTTCAGCACGTTCAGTCTGGCTTGAATATCCCCGGAATCGAGAAACGGTCTTATTGAGGCCGGGTTGAACTCCAGAGAATTGGTATTCAAGGCCGCCCGCGTTACCTCCTCTTGGTAATACCCCGTCTCCACAAGATCGAATGCCGCTGTGGCGTTGGTTGCCGTCAACGCGACCGCGTCGGAAAACCTTTTGATTTGAACAGCAGCCTGAGGCGAAACACAGCCCGAAAGAAGGCCGATAATAGCCATCAACGACAGGCAAACCGCCTCGCTCCTCAAGCACTGCATCCATTCCCTTTGGGCGCTCAATTTGGGTTTTGACATTGAACCGTTGCTGTTGGGGGCACGGTTAATATTGTGCTCAGATGCAATTCGCACAAAAAGGACACTCTGGTCAAGACATTATGAATCCGCGGTGTGGGGGCGGGGCCGCGCCATCTATCCGAAAGGAGTAGCGGGTCGTACCCCCAACATTTCCCATTTTTCTTAGACTTCAGGGGCAATTGGAGCTACCTTTCGCCATAGTCCTAAATTGATGAAGCCGTAATGGGCAGGCATATAAGCCGTCCATAATTTCATCCGCAAGAAGTGGAAGGTGGCGCTGGTGGATCAATAAACGGAGACGACACTATGACCGATTTATGCAATGTCCAACAAAGGCCGGCACGAGGGGCGCGGACCCGCCCGGGCCGGGCATTCACACTGATTGAACTGCTGGTGGTCATCGCCATCATCGCCATATTGGCGGCGCTGCTTCTGCCGGCCCTGGCGGCCGCAAAAAGGTCGGCGAGCGTGGCCAAATGCATGTCCAACATGAAACAGCTCGGGGTTGGTTTCTCTCTTTTCACAGGTGACAACTCGGAAACGTATCCGCCTGCCGCCTGCGACGGCGCAGACAACAGCCAATATACGTGGGACACGGCCATCCACTCCTACATAGGCGGAAATGCCAACGTCAGCCAAACCGTTTTGCAGATAGGCGCCCTTGACCAGACTCTCACCCCTCCCATTTTACGCTGCCCCTGTGACGTTGGCCCCGATACTTATTGGGATGCAAACACAACTCTTGGGAGAAGAACCTACGCCATGAACGCGATCGGCCCCAATTATTCCGCGGCGCTAGGCTCGGCGATGCCCACGCCTATCGACGGTGTTGGAATTTACTGGACGGCTTCCACAACGACATCCCTTGCGCCCGGCTACAAGACCTCGGTCGTAATCCATCCCTCGCATACGATCAACCTTGTCGAACAAGCCGCCGGCGACAATGTGTGCGGAAATGTCTGGCCTTCTTTCTCCATCGCTCCCAGCAATCCCGATCCCGGCCAGGGGATCGGAGAGTGTTATCAGACTGATGCCGCCGACCCAAACAACCAGGGATTGCCTCTCTATAAGCTCCAGGGGTACCATTTCAATTATCTGTTCTTTGATAATCACGTCTCCCTGCTGACGATGCAGCAAACCGTCGGCACCGGCACCACCAATAATCCCAAGGGAATGTGGATGATCAAATCAGAGAATTGATTTGACAGGTTTTCACCCGGCTTTTCCTTCCGCGCGGCCCAGCAGCAAGCGGCAAATTTCCCCGGCCGATCCCAGCTTCCTCCACCAACTGATGCCAAAGTAGAGGGCGCTGGCGGCGATCATGGGCACAAAGACCTCTCCCAGCCGGGCCACCAGGCCGGCATGGCCCCAATGGATTTGCCAGAAAACACGCGCCGTCCACGCCGTCAGGCCGGCCACCAATCCCACCGCCGCCAGCGCCGGCCATTGCGCGGCGGTTTCCTTCATCTCCAGCGTCCGCAACTTCTTCCGCAGCGCATACACCACCAAGGCCAGGTTGCACGTCGAACTGAGCGTGTTGGCCAGACCCAGCGCGCCCGGCCCCAGCTTGAATCCAAAGAGCAATACCACCGTCAAGAGCAGATTCACCGCCAGGCAGAATATGCTGATGCGCATCGGCGTCAGGATGTCGCCCAACGCGTAAAAGGCGCGGGCGAAGATGTTGACCAGCGAGAAGAAGACCAGCCCCGGCGCCAGGCAGAGCAGGGCCAGACTGACGCGCTCGGTGGATTGGGCGTCGAATCTTCCGTGCTGGAAAAGCAAACGGATAATCGGCGTAGCCAGGGTGCAGAGCAGCACCGACGCCAGCAAATTGACAAAGATCACGTGCCCCGCCGCCTGGCGCAAGGTGGCGCGAAACTGGCCGAAGTTCTTTTCCACCGCCAGTGCCGACAGGGTGGGCAAAAGAAAGGTTGCCAGCGACAGGCCAAACACCCCCTGCGGCAATTCCATCAGCCGCACCGCGTAGGCAAATTCGCCCACGATCCGCGCGTTCTCCCCGAAGGCCAGTGTTTGGGTCAGCATGACGTTGATCTGGAAGGCGGCCACGCCGATGGTGCTGGGAATCATCTTCTTGACAACGTCCCGCACCGTGGGATCGCGCCAGGGTGAAACCCACTGGTAGCGGAATCCTTCCCTCCGCAGGCTCGGAACCTGGAACAGGGCCTGCGCCACCCCCGCCGCCAAGACTCCAATCGCCAGCGCGAATATCTGCTCCCGCAGCGTCGATCCCATGCGCGGCGCCAAAAACAGGACCGACGCGATCATGCCTATGTTTAAGATGGCCGCCCCGAGCGCCGGAATGAAAAAATGCCCGCGCGCATTGAGGATGCCGATATATACCGCCGCAAGGCACGCCAGCACCATGTAGGGAAACATCAGCCGCATCAATTGCAGCATCAGCCGCGTGTCCGCGCTCCATGACCCCGCCAGCAGCAAGACCGACACCAGGACCATCGAACAGACCACAATACCGGCCGAAACCGCGACCAGGGCCGAAATGACCGCGTTGGCCGCCCGCCACATGGCGGCATCGCCCTCCATTTTCTCCTTCGCTTTGAAGATCGGGACGAACGCCGCCGTCAACGCTCCCTCCCCCAGCAGGCGCCGAAAGAGATTGGGGACCATGTAAGCATAGACAAACGCGCCATAGACGGCCCCGGCCCCCATGAAATGGGCATATACCTGTTCGCGCACCAATCCCAGGACCCGGCTGGTCATCGTGGCCGCCCCGATCCTCCCGGAAGATTTCAACATCTGCGACATCGTATTTGCGCCGCGAGCCTTTTAGCCCCCGACGCACAGAGTGCAAGGCAATTCCCGCCGTGCATGTGCGAAGCCGGTTCTGGCCCCTCCGCTGTCTCTGAGTGTCATGCGCCGTGCCGACAACCTTGACTTGGCTTGACTCACCTTGACTTCTACTTGACTCTCATCGGTTGGCAACGGTTCCTCACCCTTTTCAGCGGAATCAAACATGAGGCAGGCGGAGTTTGCCGGCCACCAGATAGGGCACGGTGATCAGCGGATCCGCAATACCCATGTTGAATCGTTTCGGAAATCGTTTAAACCGATTGTTTGGAGTTTTTGGACCTGACGCGGCATATTGAAAACATGACTCCCAAAGAGCGCGTCCTTGCCGTTTTGAATCGCCAGCCGGTGGATCGCCTGCCCGTGGATATTTGGCACACAGCGGAAATCGCCGCCGCATTGCGCCGGCATTTCAGGGTAGCCGATGATTTCGCCCTTTGGCGGGCGCTTCACCTCGACAAAATCGTGTGGGCCTTTATGGATTACAAAACCGATCTTGGCGAACGCGCCGGCGCCCAATCCGGAGCCGGAGCCGAGTCCAATGGCAGCCGCACGATGTGGGGCGCGCCGCTCAAGAAGATCAAGGCGGGCGACGCCACTTACGCCGAGTTCGGAGAGGCGCCTCTGGCGAACCTCGACACACCAGCCTCTCTTGATGATTACCCGTGGTGGCCCGAGGTGGACCGCTTCGACTACGACGCCGCAGTGGCGATGTCCCGGCGGGCGTCAGCGGACTACGCTGTAATCGGCCCGTGGGTTTCCTTCTTTGAAATCTACTGCCAGTTGCGCGGACTTGAGCAGGCCATGATGGACCTGATTGAGAATCCCGATTACGTGGACGCAATTCTCGATCGGGTGGAGGCGATTCAAACAGAAATGATGAAACGGTTTTTCGCTCGCGCCGCCCACTACTTGAACCTCGTCTTCATCAGCGACGACATCGCCGGGCAGCAGTCGCTGCTTATGTCTCCCGGGATGTGGGCGAGTCATCTCCAGCCCAGGCTCAAGCGGTGGTGCGATTTGATTCACGCGCATGGTTTGAAAGTGTTCTATCACACCGATGGCGCGGCGCTGCCGCTGCTCAAACCCATTCTCGATTGTGGCGTCGATGTGCTAAACCCAATTCAACATGCGTGTCCGGGCATGGACATGGCGGAATTAAAACAGAAGTTTGGCCATAGAGTTATTTTCCACGGCGGCGTGGACAACCAATCCGTCCTTCCGCGCGCAACGGTGGAGCAGGTCCGCGCCGAGGTGAAAAATTGCCTGCGCACCCTTGGCGCCGGACGCGCGGGCTATATATGCTGCTCCTGCCACAATGTCCAGGCGGGCACTCCGATTCAAAATGTTCTCGCCATGGTGGAAACGGTGCTCCAGTCGGAAAGTGAATGAGCACGTTGGAGAATTCCGGCGTCGGCAATGATGGTCCGGGCATCATCCACTCCTGCGGAATTCGTGAGCCGCGAAAACCACCTTCGTGTTCCCTCCGAAACCGCACACAGCCGGGCTGCCGCGTCGAAAAGTTGAGCCTGCCATGGCAACATCTCGCCTTCAAACCAGATGATTTTCAGATTCTCGTGATCGTCGTGCATCGGTGCATCTTCAAATCTTGAGTCCGGGTTCTTTCCCCTTCTCCCGCGGCGCAGTCCCTTAACGGGAAGGAAAAATCGGCAAGTCCTGGCGGTTACGAATTCCTATTGGTTGCCGGTCACTCGTCTCGCAGCCGTTGCCGCGTCATACGCTTGCGCGCGTTTGTACGTATGGTGTCGCTCCGGTAAGATTGTGTGACCACTTTTGGCCCGGCGGCTAGGCTCTGCTACAACAGAACGTAGTGGAGTCAGCAATGAAATCGAACCAGTCATTCTCGTTGGACATTGGAGAGGCGCGCCGTCGGCTGGAGGTTTGGCGAAAATCGCGCTCGCGTGGCGAACGGATACCCGCTCGGCTGTGGGCTCTGGCGGCGGCGTTGGCCCGCACTCATGGAGTTAGCCGGGTCTCGCAGACGTTGGGCCTGGATTACAACGGGCTCAAACGGCGGGCGGGGGCAACCAGGACTCCACGGCGGTCGCGGCTTAAGCCCCCTCCTGGATTCGTCGAACTGCCCCTCATTGGGCAGCCGATCCACGGTCCGAACTGCACGGTGGAATTGGCGCGAGATGAGGGAGGCAGGGTGACCATTCGTTGGGAGGGCAAAGAAGGATTGGACCTGGTCGGCTTGGCCGAGGCGTTCTGGAGGTCTGGCACTTGATCCAGATCACCCCACAGATGAGGATTTGGCTGGCTGTCGAGCCTGTAGATTTTCGCAAAGGAATAGACGGTCTCGCAGCAGTGTGTCGGCAACATCTCAAAATCGACCCGATGGCGGGTGCTTTGGTTGTTTTTTCGAGTCGGCGGCGCAAGGCGTTGAAGTGCCTCATGTTCGACGGGCAAGGCTTTTGGTTATGTCAAAAGCGTTTTTCCCAAGGGCGATTTAGCTGGTGGCCGACAGATGCGAGGCCACCGACCTTCGGGATGGACGCCCACCAGCTCCATTCGCTGCTTTGGAATGCCAAGCCGGCCAACGCCCAAGCTGTGCCCCTTTGGCGGCCTATTGTGCCCGCAGGTTGAGGGTTGGGAGTCGACCGCTAAAAGTTCTCATTTGTCGAAGAAGCCCTTTCTGACTTCCGCCGGCCAGTTGGCGCTCAACACCCGAGTCGTTCCGTTATTCCAAAGGGCCAGTTGTGCCGGTTGGCCGTTGGTGGTGGAAATGAAACACAACTCGCTGGCCGAACGCCAGGCAGGTGCGGACGCCGTGTCATCACTTCCCGCGGCTTGCACGGTGTCCAACGCTCCCGTGGCCAGGGTCAAAACCACCACAGCACCTTTTTCCGCGAAGATGGCGATGCGCTTGCCGTCGGGGCTGGTCTCATAAAAGCCTGGTTTGGCGGGCAGGATTTCTTGCACACTTGCAGGGATCAGCGGAATCACGCCGGCCTCCCGTTCAGGATCCAAGGCAAAGAGTTGGGGCTGCTGGGGCATGTCCAAAGCGGTGCAGGGGAGATGAATGTCCGCTGAGGCAAAAACGATACGTCCGTCGCTTAAGCAGCGAACTTTGTTGTTGGCATCGAAGAGCAGACCGGCGAGATCGTCGGCCTTTGTTTGAATTTGGATTTTGCCCGTAGCGTTGAGGATACCGCGCCGAGTGAGCGAAGCCAGGCTGATTTCATTGTCCCCTGTGGACGTATTGATGGCGCGGATATACACGAGTGAATGGCCGTCAACTGACCAATCCGAACAAATGGCCGTATTCTTGGCCACCAGCTGTGGCGGGGCGGAGCCGTCAGTCGGAAGCACCAAAAGCTGGCATTCACCTTCTCTGTTGCCTTCAGCCGTGAACGCGATAGCCGTTCCGGTGGGGGCAACGCGAATGTCCAAAATCTTTCGCAGGCTGTTGAGCAGCGGTGGGCCAAGCGTCAACTTTTCTTCCTCCAGCGTGCCGATGCGGATTTGGATCATACTCGCCTCTTTTTGCCGCAAATCGTCCCAGTTGACCCCGGCTTGTTCTTTGGTTCCTTCGTTTTGCGCGAGATACACCGCCACGGCGTTTTTTTCATAATCACTCAGGCCGTTCAGGGTGTTGAGGGCATCGGTTAAATTGTGTCCCGCTTTGAATTGATCCAGAAGGGCTTTCCCGCCTTCCACGACACGTTCGCGCTCCTCAAGCGAAATGACTTTCTCCAAATCTTTCCAGGACTGTTTTCCGACCCCGGACACTATCGCCAGCCGGCGAGAATCTGGAAACCATTCGGCAATTCCCTCGCCGGGCAGGACGATTTGGGAGAGCGCGCCATCCGGACCGCACAAATGCAACCCATCGCCCGCGAAAATTGCCGCGTGCGCTCCGTCTGGTGACCAAGTAATCCGCCGTCCAACGCATCCGGTCATCAGAAGACACAAGAACGCGGCGGCGAGCAGGGGCAATGGGCCATTTGATTTCATTTTTTTCATAATCGTTTTCAGAACATTTCAGGTTTTCTAACGGGTGATTTCCAAATAATCCGGTTTTCTGCCTTCACTGTGACCGATGACAAACTGGCCCGAAAACGGCGGGCAGACCAGATGCCTGATTCATCCGCCGCCGTTATCGCGGCTATCTCGTGACTGGGATTGGAGGCAGCGATGCGGAGCGATTCATTTCTGCCATGCATAGCGAAGATTCCAATCGAAAGACCGCATACAAAACATGCCGCCATACGCCACGCCCAGTTGGGGACATGCCACGATGGCTGTAGCACGGACAATGGGACCGCCGGTTGGCCTGCCAGCGCCAGGCGCGCCAAGCGGATGGTCTCGCCGATTTGCACCGCTTCTTTCCTTGCCTCCGGATTTTGCAGAAGATGGGCCTCCAACAACTCTTCCACGTCGGGCGGTAATTCACCCACCGCGTGGTCAATCAACAATCTTTCCAAAACTTCATTATTCATAATCACTATTTTTCAAATGTTCTCGCAGTTGCCGGACCGCGTGATGCAGCCGCGATCTGACGGTGCCGATCGGCACACCCAGAGTTGCGGCCATTTCCTCGTAAGAAAGCTCCCGGTAAAGGCGCAATTCCAGAACCTGCCGTGAGTCCGCGTTAAGCCGCACGATGGCTTCGTGCATTACCTCCAACCTCGGGTCCGCTGGTTCCTCATCATCTATTTGTGGCTCCGCGGGCAGTTCTTCCGTCGGATGGGAGCGCCGGTACATTTCCGCGCTCAAATTCCGCGCCACCCCAAATAAGTAAGCCCGCGGCGAGTCGGTCCGCAAAAGTCGGTCCGGATTTTTCATCACGGCGGCAAAAGTCTCCTGTAATAAATCCTCCGCCGTCTGTGGACTGTCGTGGCGCCTCTGGAAGTACGCCAGCAACTTCGGCCCGATTTCACGGTAAATGTTCTCCACCAGGCGGTCACGATCACCGGCGTTGTCCATGGTCTTCAATCGCTGTCATCTTGTACGTCGGGTTGAGTGGGAAGAAAGTTCAAAGAAGGTTAAATAAATGGGCATGCGTTCCAAAATCGACCGCGTATGCTGGCGGTCGTGCAAACGGAGTTTCGTTATCGCGGGCGCAATATCACTGGCGCCGACATTGAATCCATCCGGCAGTTGATCGCCGATCATCCCGGGTTGAGCCGGCGGCGGCTTTCCGCCAAGCTCTGCCAATCCTGGAACTGGGTGCAAGCCAACGGCCAACTCCGCGACATGGTGGCCCGCAGTCTGATGCTCCAGTTGCACCGGGCCGGGCTGATTGTTCTGCCGGCCAAGCGAAAGTCCGTGCCTAACAACGCGGCGCGGCACCGGGCGCCACTGCTGGAGCCGCCCTTGGAGGTCGCGCCGCTGGAATGTGATTTAGCCGAGTTGGGGCCGTTGGAGATTCGGCAAGTGCGCCGCACTCCGGAGGAAGCGCTCCTTGGCCGATTGCTCCAAACCTATCACTATCTGGGGTATCGCCGGCCAGTCGGGGAACATGTCAAGTATCTGGTCTATGGCCGGGGTCAGCCGATTGCCTGCCTGGCGTGGTCGTCGGCGCCTCGCCACCTGGGTCCACGGGACCGTTTCATCGGTTGGTCCGCCCCGCAGCGCCGAGCCAATATTCACCTGCTGGCTTACAACACGCGGTTTTTAATACTGCCCCGGGTTCGGGTCCGGCACTTGGCCAGCCATTTGTTGGGCCGGGTGGCGCGCCGGATCTCGGACGATTGGCAGCAGCTCTACCAGCATCCTATTTATTTGCTGGAGACCTTCATCGAGCCGGCCCGCTTTCGCGGCATTTGTTGTCGTGCGGCCAACTGGCTTCCCCTGGGCTTGACCACGGGCCGGGGCAAGGACGATCTGACCCATCAGCCCAACCGCGCTCTCAAGGAACTTTGGGTCCAACCCCTGGGGCGGGACTTTCGCCAACGGCTTTGCCGGGAAGGCCATGAATAAAAGTGCCGCCCCACAGATTATCAGCCTGAGCGCGGCGGATTTAGAAAAACTGCTGGGCGAACTGCGCGGGCCACTGGCGCCGGCGACCTATCAACTGGTGGAAGCATTGTTGCGGACCTTGCAATGGGTCATGGCGGCGCTGGAACAGAAGACGGCCAGCCTGGCTCGGCTTCGGCGGATGATTCTCGGAGAGAAAACCGAGAAGGCTTGCAAGATCCTTCCCGCGACCATTGCGGCGATGCTCTCGGGGCCAGCCAAACCCAAAGCCAAAGGACACGGGCGCAACGGAGCCAAGGATTATCCGGCGGCCCAGCGGGTGCAGGTGCCTCATCCTCAACACAAAGCCGGGGACCTCTGCCCCAAGTGCCTCAAGGCAAAACTCTACCTGTTCATGACCCCGGCCCGCTTGGTCCGTATTGTGGCTCAGCCAATCTTCCGCGCCACGGTCTCTGAATTGGAACGGCTGCGTTGCGCTCTGTGCGGGTCTCTCTTCACCGCGCCCGCTCCCCCGGAGGCCGGACAGGACAAATACGACCCGAGCGTCGGCACCATGCTGGCGCTGATGCGCTACGGGGCCGGTCTGCCGATGTATCGAACCGACAAAAGGCAAAATCATTTCGGAGTTCCTTTGCCGGCTTCAACGCAATGGGAATTGATCGAGGCCGCCTCGGAAATACCCCAGGTCATATACGAGGTCCTGATCGGCCTCGCCGCCCAAGGCCAGCTTCTGCACAATGATGACACGCACATGCGCGTTCAAAGTGTGCGGAAGGAAATCGCGGCCGCTGGCAGCGAACAGGAGCGCACCTGTATCTTCACCACCAGCATCATCTCCAAGGTCGACCAACGCCAGATCGCTCTATTTTTCACCGGCCAGAAGCACGCCGGGGAGAACCTCAACCAATTGCTCCAGCGCCGGGCGGTCGGGCTGGACCAACCCATGCAGATGTGCGATACCCTCTCGCGCAATGAACCAAGGGAGTTCCACACGCTGCTGTGTCACTGCCTGCTGCACGGACGGCGCCAGTTCGTGAACGTGGTCGAGAACTTCCCGGAGGAATGCCGCAAGGTCATTGAAAGCCTGCGCGAGGTATATCGGTTCGATGCCCTCTCCAAGGAGCAGAAGCTCTCGGACCTGGACCGGTTGGCTTTTCACCAGGCGCACAGTCAGCCGGTGATGGACGATCTCCAAAAATGGATGAAGGAGCAGATGGAGCAAAAAAAGATCGAACCCAACTCGGGTCTGGGCGAGGCCATCCAATACATGCTCAAGCGGTGGCAGACCTTAACCCGGTTCCTGTCAGTGCCGGGCGCGCCCCTGGATAACAACATCGCGGAACGCGCTCTCAAAATGGCAATACTCCATCGGAAAAACTCCCTGAGCTTTAAAACGCTGCACGGGGCCAGAATCGGCGACGTTCACATGAGCCTCATCCACACATGCGAACTCAACCGGGTCAACCCGTTCGACTATCTGATGGCCCTCCAGCAACACGCCTCCGTCGTGCCGAAAGCCCCGGAGTCGTGGCTGCCTTGGAATTTTCAGCAAGGCATCGCAGCCGTGGGCTGCGGTTGACTTGCCAGTTTCCTGAACCGGCCTACCTGGAAACGCCAACATCCCCCGTGGTGCGGTTTCTGCCGCTACGCAAGCTGACCGGAGCAACACGTTTGTACGTATGCTCTGCAGGTGTGAGAGAACATTTTACGGCCTGATCGAGGCGTCCCAGCATGTACGTCCCGCCGCATGGACATTCCGGCACTATTGAGTTGTTCGGACCTCTCCCGATGTATTCCCGCAAATCATCCCAGATCGGAGGCGGATCATTCGTGGTCTTTTGGCGCTCCAATGCCCATTGCTGTTTGGCAGCATCAATCAAGCGCAGATTGTTTCGGCATAAACCGGCAAGCTTGTTTATTCCACGGGCTGAATGCGCTGATAAGAACCAGACAGCACACGTTATGCTCACGACAATGACTATAAAAGCTACAAATGTAAGATTCCTCTGCATTAATTTGAGGAAAAAGGCCAATCCATAGTTTGGTTCGTTTTGGCACGCTTTCTTAATCCTATGTTGCCTCCTACTCCCGCATCGAGCATCGTCCGGACAATTTATTGGGCTTTCGTCGCGCCGGGCGCAAATTGGCGCCGATCGGGTCGCCACTGGCCTGACTCTGCGTGCGGTTGCCGATGGTCCCGACGATTTCGATGAATTGTTTGGCCGTGCTCATCCGCGTCGTGCCGTTATGACTGCCAAGAGCTTGCCATCCCACCGACCAGTTTGCAAGCCTTCACGATCCAGCACTGCTTCGGCGCCCCAGACCAAAACCGGCGAGGCACGGTCCAGTTCGCCTTTGCTCAAGGACACCTTGTTCATCTTGTAAATTCTGTCAAAACCTCTTCCATTCCCCTCGACCGGCCGTTTCCGCTCCTTTCGCGGCCCATCCAAAAATACCTTGAAAAAGAACTTGAAAGTCCCACTATAATATGGGAATATTAAACCTGGCGGGCCGCTCCGCCCGCCCCGCCAGTTTGTCGCGCCAAAGCTTTGCCAATGGCGGGTTCTTTGAAATATCGGCAACCGCCGGCCCTTCACGATTTCGCCGCGGCGAGCATCGCGGCCATCAATTTTAAACTTTCCAGTCAGCGCCCTCTCAGGCCAATCTTGTGCGTTGGACGCTAAACCTTAGACTTATCATGATGTTTGATCTATCCGAGGATGTGGCTGTGGTCATCGGAGCCACCGGCGTGCTGGGGGGGAAATTGGCCGAAGGGCTGGCCCAGGCGGGAGCCAAAGTCGCCGTCGTCGGGCGCAATGCCGCTCGCGGCGCGGCCTGCGTCGAGCGCATTGTCGCTGCCGGCGGCCAGGGCGCGTATTTCAGCGGCGACGCCACTTCGCGCCCGAGCTTGCGACAGGCCGGTGGAGAGATACAGGCGGCATTGGGCCCGCCCACGATCCTGGTCAACGCGGCGGGGGGCAACGATCCGAGAGTGACGGTGACCGAACAGTTCAAATTCGAGCAAATCACGGTGGAAGATTGGCGGGGCAATTTTGACGTGAACCTGGTGGCGGGCATATTGTTGCCCTGCCAGGAATTCGGGCCGCCGATGGTGGAGCGGGGCCGCGGCAGCATCATTAACATTGCCAGCGTTTCGGCCCACGTGCCGCTGTCGCGTGTTCCAGCCTACTCCGCCGCCAAGGCGGGGGTGTTGAATCTGACGCAGTTCCTGGCCCGCGAATGGGCCTCGCGCAACGTCCGCGTCAACACGATCACGCCGGGCTTCTTTCCCGCTGAGCAAAACCGCCGGCTGCTCTTCAACGAGGACGGCACACCCACGGCGCGGGCCAGGAGCATTTTGTCCCACACGCCGATGAACCGGTTTGGACGGGCGGAGGAACTGGTGGGGGCGGCCATTTTCCTGGCCAGTTGGCGCGCGAGCAGTTTTGTCACCGGAGCCGATCTGCGCGTCGATGGCGGCTTTTTAGCGCAAACGATATGAGTGAATCGAGCCGCAACGCCACCGAAACGACCGCGCCCGCCTGGCTGGCGGAGATGCGACGCGATTACACCCTGGGCCGTCTGCGGCGGAGAGAGTTGTCGCCCGACCCGATCCTGCAGTTCCAGAAGTGGCTGGAAGAGGCGGCGCAGGCGAAGGCCCTGGAACCCAACGCCATGACGCTGGCCACTGTCAATAACAAGGGCCAGCCGTCCGCGCGCACCGTATTGCTCAAGGGATTGGATGCGCGGGGTTTTGTCTTCTTTACCCATTACACCAGCGCCAAGGGGAGGGATCTGGCGGAGAATCCGCGGGCCGCCCTGGTGTTTCATTGGCGCGAACTGGAGAGGCAGGTCTCGGTTTGCGGCACCGCCGCCAGAATCTCGCCCCTGGAGTCGGAGGCCTACTTTAAACTGCGGCCGCACGCAAGCCGGCTGGCGGCCTGGGCGTCCCGGCAGAGCGAGACGATCCCCGATCGCCAATGGCTGGATGGAAAATTCGCGGACGCGGCCAGGAAATATCCGGGCGAGGACGTTTCCATGCCGCCGTATTGGGGCGGCTACGTCGTGACGCCCGCGACGATGGAGTTTTGGCAGGGGGGCGCCAGCCGTTTGCATGACCGGTTTCGTTATACGCGCCAGGACAACGGCACGTGGGTGATCGAACGGCTCTCGCCCTGAGATCAGCGCGGCTCCTCAACACGAGGGGGCAGCGGCGCCCAATTGCCCACCTTGGCGCGGTCGCGGCCGGACCATTTTTTCCGGAGGCCAGGGTCAGAGAGCATTTTGATGAAGATGCCGCCGACGACCGGGCGCGCGTGCATGCCGGTGCTGTTGATGTTATCCGTGAGGTAGGAATCGGCCAATGGCACGCGCTTGGTCGTTTCGTTCAGGTAATCGTAGATGGGGGAGACAAGGGCCTGGAAATCGGCGTCGTTATCCGCAAGGGTCGCGCTCCACACCGACCAGTCCGTCTTGGTCAGGCGCGTGCGGGAATCCAGCGGCAGGCCGAAGGGTTGGAGCTGCTTTTTGTAGTAGGCGATTTCCGTTTGCGCCACTTCCGGCGGGAAGACATTCAGGCCGAGGATGCGGTCCCAAACGAGGTTGTATTTCTGGCTCCAGGTATTGGGCTTGTCGAACGCCAAAAGATAATGATCCCCTTCGGCGGCCACTTTCATCCAATGAGCGGCGTCGGTTTTGGCGAGTTGGGCGTAGCGTGTGGCATTGGCGGTGTCGGCGCGCAACCGGCAGAGATCGCCGTAGGCCGCCAGGCCCAGGATGGCTTTGATCGATAGGTTGGCGTTGTGGGCCAGATGGCCCATAAAATCGTCGGTGCAAAGCTGGTTCTCCGGGTCCAGGCCATATTGTTCCAGATAGTTGGCCCATTGGGTTAACTGCGGCCACCACGGCGCGACGAAGTCCGCCCTCCCCTCTTGCTGGCAGATCGCGTCGCACAGGAGCAACATGTTGCCGCTTTCCTCCACAGGCATGCCCTCTCCGCCGTCATCGCGTCCGGGGGCAATCGGATAGGTGCCCAGATCATGCGGGGCATTGGGGAACTTCCAATGCCAGGAAGCGGCGTAGCTCAGGATGGGAACCAGCGAACATTTGGCCAGCGTTGGACTGAGCAGAATCCAAACCGGGTCCATCGGATAAATCACATCGACCGTGGCGATATCGCCGTTGCTGGTGTTTTCCTTGGTGAAAAGCAACGGTTGTTTGTTTGCGTCGGCCGCCAGTCCACAGGCCGCCAGGCATTGGCGGTAAGCCAGCGCGGCGATGCGCGCGTAACGCGCTCCTCCGGCGCGGGTCAAGTCCTGCATCAACTCGCGGTCGAATTCCTGGCATCGCTTTTCCAGTCGCGCGAAGTCCTTCTCCGCCCTTGGCAAAAGCGTCTCCGGCGTGGCTCCGTTGCGCCGCCAATAGGGTTGGAGATCGCGTCCAAAGTACTTGATGGAGTCGATTTCGTCATAAGCGACGATGACTTGCCGCGCGACGGGTTTGGCCGCCACCCGGCCCAGGTGGAAAAGGAACGCCATCACCGGCTGCTCGTCGCTGGCAGCGCGCGGCATGCGGTCGTCGTCCTGGGCGGGAAGCTCGCCGTCTTTGACGAACGACTGCAGCAGCGTGGCGTTGGCGCCGATGGCGGCGGCGGCCTCGTCCAGTTTGGTGCGCGCCGCCGCGCACGCCCAGCCCCAATCGATGCGATGATCGTCGCCGCCCGAACCGAGCACCGGCTGGAGCGCCGTGCCGGCGCGCAGAAGGGTCAGGTTGCCGGCTTTTTGGCGCGACCACTGGACCTTTTCGTCCGGTTTATTGACAGCCAACAAGGCGCTGGTGCTGTCGTAGAGCGAAACTTCATGCGCGGCGCCGTCGATCGACCGCACGCTCCAGGTCAGATAGGTCAGCGGTCGCGACAACACTTCCAGGTCATCGGGCAGCGCGGCGGTGAGGAAGGTCAGCGTGACGTGGACTTTGGAGTTCTCGAACTGGTAAATGGTGCGGGTCGGCGTCACTTCCAGGCCGACTTGCGGCAGGGCGGGGACATCGGCTGGCTCATTGCCCATCAGCCGGCTTGAGGTGTCATCGACGCGGATCAGGCTGATCAACGGGTGCGGATGATGGGTCCAATGGCGCGTGACGTCATCGGTCAGGTGATCAGCCTCGGACCAAATGCTCAGATAAGGATCGCTGGTGACCAGCGGGACTGCCGGCGGACGAAAAGGCGCTTCCTCGGCGTGTCCGTTCCAACTGCCCGCGCCGCAGAGCAAGAAACCGAGGGCGAACAACACAACCACGACATCGCCGCTTACAAATCGCGCCATGCCTCGTCCTCCTCCGGCGTGCTCCAGTCGGCGTCCCACGCGGTGCGCGCCAGCGGCAGCAGGTTCTCTCGCCCCTCTGTCTGTGCCATTTGCCGGGCCTTCAAGAAAGCAAGGAAATCAAAGACCTCCTGCTGAACGGACTCCGGCGCGGTCTTGATTTCTTCGATCAGCGTCTTGGTCAACGTGCTCATAATCATCTTATACCGTCATATCGGGCAAAATGCCATCCTTATTGAAACCTGAATTCGGCAAACAGTGTTGTCCCCGGCACGGCTCCCAAGTCAAGCGCGCAAGGACGGGACCGGGACGATTGGGCGGGAGGTTTTGGAAAAGGCGAAAGAAATGCGAAACGCCCTCGCGCGGGCACCGTGCTGCGGGCGAGGGCGTAATATGAATCGGTTTCCGGACTGTTACAGAAATTCTCGCAACACCATCATTAAAGAAGGAACGGCATTTAGCAGAGTTTTTTGCGCAACAGGCCCAACCCCATGAGCGCGCCGCCCAGCATCATGCTGGTCGTCCCACAATCTGGAACCGTCGCTCCACCCTGAGGAACCGCGCCTCCATTGATGGAGATATTGTCCCATGCGATCGGGTACCCAAGGACGGTATCGCTGAAATCCACGGACGTAATTCCATCGTAGTCGAAATTGATGAAAGTTGGCGCCGTGGGGCTTATTGTGTACAAGTTGTTGTACTCCAACGTCGCGCCGTCCCATCCCTGAACATCAACCACATCGGGCAGATAAGCCGCCGTGAGGTAGGCCGAATCCAGATCGAAAGTCGATCCACTGGAAAAGCCCGCGGGCGCACCGTAGCCGTTGAAACCCGCGTTGGGGGGCGATACAATGGCGTTTTGAAGGCTGCTGCCCGGAAAATAGGAACTGTAGTAACTGCCCGATATGACATACATGTTATTCCAGTCTAATCCGGCGTAGCCATCGCTAATAGGCGCCAGCGTGGGATATCCCAAATCGTCAAGGGTTATGAGTTCTGATGGGACGTTCGCGAAGGCAATGCTGGCCGAAGCCATTAGCGCCAACGCCAACTTGGACGCGATTTTGTGATTCATATAATCAGAGAGAACAACGCTTCTCTCATTTGCTCAATTGTGGGTTCGTCCCACTTTTCACGTTATCTCTCGTCATGATTGTCCGCAAAATTCGTGCCAGAGTGCCGCAAATCCAGCCAGAACGCCTTCTGAAATCATGTAACAGCTTCAGTGATAATTGTTTAAATCATTTCTCAACGCCAAGCGAAAACATTGGGGTCCTTGGAAACACCCCCCAAAAGTGTAAGAAGGCTCGACGCCGGCTACACTTTTGGCTGCGAGTTCTTCATGAACCCGTTGCAGCCGGGCTCCACGTCAGGCGGCGCCAGATCTCTTTGAGCGGTTCCAAGTCGCAGGAGGCGGGCAGGCGTTCGCCGTAAGCAGCATGGGCGTGGAGGAAGGATAATTGACGAAACGGCGAGGCCAACTCCGGCAGGCGCGAGGCCATCTCCCGGCAGAATTCGCGCCCGGTCCACTCCGGATGCGCTTCCATCCCCTGCTCAGCCGCCCAGGCCTGGACGGCGTCGTAGGTGTACAGAATAATCTGTGCGGGCGGCATCGCGTAGCCCTTCCCAGCGAAAAACGGGTTCTTAAACTCGGAAAGCGAACGGCGTGGACGCGGGCTGAATTCCGGCCCGGGCGGGCGGACGGGTTTGCGGGCGGGAATAAGGTCGAGCAGCCTGCGAAAAAAGTCCTGAAGCGCGGCGAGGGCGGAACGGAACATTTCCCAGAGCAAAAATCGGCATCGGAAAAGCCACCAACCGGCGAGCAGGACCGCCGCGATCGCAAACACAGCGCGCAGGAACAGATAGGCGCCCGTGGCCTCCGGCATCGGAACGGCGGGGGCGGAGGGCGGCGTGGCCTGACCGCCGCTTTGCGAGGCCGGGGTTTTGCCCGGAGTGCGGTCCTTGGCGCCGCCGCCCTCTTTTTGTGCGGGGCCGTTTTCGTTGCCGGCGCGGCCTTGACCCTCGCCGTGGGGATTGGAGCGCGCGGCGTATTGGCTGGCTTGGAGCAAGCGTTCATTCACCTGCTGGCGCGCCACCCTCCATGCCACGTTTGCGCCCGGACGCGGAAGAAACAGCGCCCCGGCCAGAATAATAAGCGCCACGCCAGCGCCCAGTTTCAGCCAGGCCAGCGCGATGGACGGGGGCATTCGCAAATAGCGCTGGCGCAAATAGCGGCGCAGCCCCAGGAAGCTGGTGGTGATCAGCAATCCCAGCGCCGCCGCCATGTAAAGCACAACAAAAGCCAGGCCCCATCGGCGCGACCCGCTGGCGTCCGCGGGCAGCAGGACTTGTCCAATCCCAAAGAGCGGGAGCGCGGCAAGAGAGAAATAAATCACCCATCGTCCCGGCAAACCGGAAGCGACCGCTTTTTTTTTCGGCTTTCCCTTCGCTGGCGGGGATATTGGCGCGGGGGCGCGCCGTTGCAGCAAGCCCTCGCCGGAGGCGTCCTCGTCCTCATCGATCAAGGTGCAATCCCAAACCAGTTTGTGGGCGCAGAACCAGACCGCGGCCAGCAGAACGATGCCCAGCAGATAGCCGGCCTCGGTGCGCACCATGTATAACCAGACCGTGGCGCCCAAGGCCATTCCGTACAAGGCGGCCTTTTCCGGGGACGTTTCGATGGCGATGCGGGAGATCAGCACGATGGCGACAACAAACCAAAACAGCACCCACCGCACGACGCCCTGCATCCGGCCCTGATAAAAGATTTCGACGAGAAAAAAGCAAAGGCTGCCCACCAGCGCCATAATCAGCGCCGGGCTGAGGGCGATGACCATGTAATCGGCGGCGGTTTTTTGCGGCTTTCCCGGCATCGTCTCACCTCACAATCGCCTCGGCGCACAGGTTGCTGATCGATTCCTGGCTGTTGACCACGCGGAAATCGACGCCCTGGTCGAGAAGCATCCCAGCCCAGTCCGGCGGTTGGGCCCAATCGGGCACCGGCGCCATGTCAAAGGCAACGACGAGCGCCGTCACCGGCAATCCGCGCCGCCGCAGATTGCCCAGCGCGGCGGCGGTTTCCGGGGTGACGTCTCCCAAGACCGCGACCGCCGTGGTATCGCGCGAGATTTTTGAACTGGCCTCGCGCACAACGGCGGTGAAATCCAGGCCGTCGGTGTGCTCCAGGCGCGCCAGCGTGGCCAGGATTTCAGCGAATTGGTTTTCGCCGCGCCTGGGTTCCAGGACGATGGGCCGGAGACGAGTGTTGGCCGCCGTTTCACCCGCGCGACGCTTGGCGTCTTTGCGCGTGAGGAATTCGGCCCGCCAACCCTCCTGGCGAATGCGGTCGGCGGCGTCCCGCCCGTTTGTGACGAGGCCGATTTGCTGTCCCATCAGATAGACGGCGTTGGCCACGGAGGCGACCGTGACAACGGCCAATTCGGCGGACCCCGCCGCCGCCGGGCCGGCGAAACTGCGCGTGTGGAAGTCCAGAAGAAAGGTCGCCCCGGCCACGCACGAGCTTTCGTAAGCCCGGCTTTGCAACTGCCCGCAACGGGCGCTGGCCCGCCAGTGGATGCGGTTGAGCGGGTCGCCCTGTTGGAACGGCCGGACGCCCGCCACGCGGGTGGGGTCCTCGAAAAGGCGGTGGGTGAGGCGGATTTCCCCGATGGGACGGCGCGAGGAAAGGCTGTATCCCTCCAGCGGCAGCACCTTGGGCAGGACCAGCGCGAAGTGCGGCTCGGTCATGAGGCGGAAACGGCGGTGCAAACCGAAAACGTCGCCCGTCTCGGCCAGCAATGGGCCGACTTGATAGTAGCCGCGCATGAGGAATTCGACTTGGTAGCTGAGCACCTTTGTTTCGCCGGGCGCCAGGCGCGCCAGTGCCAGGCGCCCGCCTCGCGCCTTGAGCCGCTGGGGCGATTTGGTCAATGCTTCCAGCGGCAGGGAGTCTTCAAGAATCAGCCACGGGATCGCCAGCCGGCCGGTGTTTTGCACCGCAACCTTGATGTCCGCGGCGCCGCCGATCTCAAAAACGTCATCGCCGCCGAAGCGCCGGGCGTCGATGCCGGCCGTCCAGGCGCGGGAAAAAAAACGGCTGAGCAACAAGACGCCCAGCAGGACGTACATGGCGTAAATGAGCAGGCTGAGCTGGAGCGCCAAGCCCAGGAGCAGCAAGGCCAGCGTGCCGAAAATCCATTTCATCGGGCAAAAGCGGTGGCGGGCATCGCTGGCACCGGAACGGCGTTGAGAATCTCGTCCAAAACGCCGCGGACCGTTTTTTTGCGCAAGCGGCTTTCCGGACGCAGGATCAAGCGGTGGCCCAGCACCGGATAGACAATTTGTTTGACGTCATCGGGCATGATGAAATCAAAGCTGTGAATGGCGGCGAAGGCCTGCGCGCAACGGAGCAAGGCCAACGAGGCGCGCGGGCTGCCCCCCAGCGAAAGGTCCGGATGCTCGCGCGTGGCCTGGATGATGCCGACGATGTAGCGGCTGACCTTTTCATCGACATGGACCTGGCGGACGGCCTGCTGGCAATCGAGCAACTCCGGCGCGGCGGTGACGGCCTCAAGGTCATCGATGGGGTGGCTCAGTTGCAGCCGCAGCAGCATCGCGATTTCATCTTCGGTGCGCGGGTAACCGAGGCTCAAGCGCATCAGGAACCGATCCAGTTGCGCCTCGGGCAGGGGAAAGGTCCCTTCGTGGTCGATCGGGTTTTGCGTGGCGATGAGAAAAAAGGGCGGGGTCAAATCATAATTGACGCCGTCGGCGGTGATCTTGCGTTCCCCCATCGCCTCCAGAAGGGCGGATTGCGCGCGCGGCGTGGCGCGGTTGATTTCGTCCGCCAGAACAATCTGGGCGAATAACGGGCCGGGACGGAACTCGAAATCGGCCGTCTTGGGATTGAAGACGGAACTGCCGGTGATGTCGTTGGGCAGCAAATCGGGCGTGCATTGGATGCGTTTAAACTCGCAGCCGATGCTGCGGGCCAGGGCGCGGGCGAGCATGGTTTTGGCGACGCCGGGAACGTCCTCCAGCAGAACGTGGCCGCCGGCCAGAAACGCCACCAGCGTCAATTCAATTTCGTCGCGTTTGCCGACGATGACCTTTTCGATGTTGTCGATGATGCGAACGGCCGCCGGCGCCACGGTCGAGGCGCCCCGTTCCCGCTCCGCGGCGTCCTTTTGCACGGAAATGCGGATGGCCGCGCCGGCCAGGTTCGTTGCGGCCCCGCAATTGGGGCAAGTGACGCGCCGGCCGGTCATTTCCTCCGGGAACTCAATGTGTTGGCCGCAGGAGACGCAGACGCTTTTGGACACCACGCTCACAGGAAGTAATTAGTATAATGTTTCCAGTTCAAGGTCTAAACTTAAAATCGGTATCTGTTCTGATTTGACAGTGGCGGGAGCCAAAGGTCACGCGCAACAGCCGGCCTTTTGAGGCAGGAAACCAAACCGCCTATGCGCGAGGCGGCGGGCGCGCGCCGTTTTCCGCTGGCCCGCGCCAGAATTGCCCGTTACCTTTTGCGGCAAATGGCGGAATCAAAAATGGGATGGGCGCGCGTGCCCACGCTCAAGACAGCGGCGAATTTCCGCGCCTATACCGCCTCCCTCGGCCTCAACCTGCCGTGCGACGACAAGATCGAAACCGCCGCCACGTCGCCGCTCAATCAGCCGATCGCCCACGTCTTGATCAACGGCAAGAGGATTGGCAACCGTTTCGCCGTCCAGCCGATGGAGGGCTGGGACGCAGCACGCGATGGCGGCGTCACCCCCGACGTGGAGCGGCGGTGGACGCGCTTTGGGCAAAGCGGTGCCAAACTGATTTACGGCGGCGAAGCCATGGCCGTGCGCCCCGATGGCCGCGCCAACCCGCGTCAACTCATCATCAACGAGGCCAACAAATCCGGGTTGGCCGGACTGCGCGAGTCGCTGGTGGCGGCGCACCGGCAGCGGCACGGAACGGCGGAGGACCTTGTGATCGGTTTTCAGTTGACGCACTCGGGGCGTTTTTGCCGGCCCAATGGCGACCGGCTTGAATCGCGCGTCGCATACCGGCATCCGGTTCTTGACAAGAAGTTCAACGTGACCAGCGACGCGCAAGTTTTCAGCGACGCGGAAATCGGGGAATTGGCCGCCGATTACGCCAGGGCGGCGCGGATCGCGTGGGAGGCCGGGGCGGACTTTGTGGATATCAAGCACTGCCACGGGTATCTGCTGCACGAGTTTCTTGGAGCGTTTACGCGGCCCGGGGATTACGGCGGTTCGTTTGCCAATCGCACGCGGATACTGCGAGAGATCGTCCAGGCCATTCGGGCTGGCGGCAATAAGATTGAAATCGCGGTGCGGTTGAGCGCCTTTGACAGCGTGCCGTTCAAACCGGACCCGGCGCGAGCCGAAGCCGGCAAGCCGGGGCCGGGCATGCCGGATGATTTTCCGCTGCCGTACCCCTACGCCTTTGGAGTCAATCAACAAAACCCGCTGGAATACGACCTGGCGGAAACGTTTCAGTTCGCCCAATTGTGTTCCGAACTGGGAGTCAAGATTCTCAACCTCACCGCCGGCTCGCCCTATTACTGTCCTCATCTCCAGCGCCCCGCGGCGTATCCTCCGTCCGACGGATACCAGCCGCCGCACGATCCGCTGATCGAGGTGGCGCGGCACATCGAGGTCACGCGGCAGGTCAAGATGAAGGCGCCGCCGGGCCTCATCATCATAGGATCGGCCTACAGCTACTTGCAGGAATTCGTGCCCCTGGTCGGCCAGGCCGTGGTGCGCGAGGGCTGGGCCGACATGATCGGGCTGGGGCGGATGATACTGAGCTATCCGGCGCTGCCGGGCGACGTGCTGCGGAAAGGCGTATTGACCGCGAAATCGATTTGCCGGACATTCAGCGATTGCACGACGGCGCCTCGCAACGGAATGGTCAGCGGCTGTTATCCGCTGGACAGTTACTACGGCGCCAAGCCCGAGGCGGAAAAAGTCAAGGCGCTGAAAAAGAGCATGGCGCACAAATGCTGACCCTGGAACATATCGCCGCGCTGCTGGAAAGCCACCGGCAGGCGGCAACGGCGAAGGTGAGCGAGTTCGCCGTGGGCGGCGAGTTTTTCGCCTTCAACTCCGCCCCGGCCATCATGGGTGTCATCAACCTCTCCGCCGATTCGTGGTATCGCGAGAGTGTTTGCCTGACGGCGGAGCGTGCCGTCCAACGCGGCAAGGTGCTGCGCGCCCAAGGCGCGAGGATCATCGACGTGGGCGCGGAATCGACGCTGGCACAGGCGGCGCGGCTGGATGAATCGGCGCAACAAAGCAAATTGCTGCCGGTCGTCCGCGGTCTGGCCGAGGGCGGGTTGGTGGTTTCGGTGGAAACATATCAGGCGGAGGTCGCGCGCGCCTGCCTGGAAGCGGGCGCGAAGGTCATCAATCTGACCGGCACGACGGAGGCGGCGGCGATTTTTGAGCTGGCGGCGGAGCATTCGGCCGCGGTGATCATCTGTTACGTCCAGGGACCGAATGTGCGCGAGGTGGGCGATTTTAATCTCGGTGGCGATGTCATCGGCGCGATGCGGGACTATTTTTCACGATTGGCGGACTTTGCGGTGAAAGAAGGAGTTGAACGAATCATCATCGACCCGGGATTGGGCTTCTACTACCGCAATTTGCAGGACAGCGCCACGCGGGTGCGCCACCAGATGACGACCTTTTTGAACAGCTTCCGCTTGCGCGCGCTGGGGTTTCCGGTCTGTCACGCGTTGCCGCACGCCTTCGAGTATTTCGGGGAGGAAGTGCGTTGCGCGGAGCCGTTCTTTGCCGTGCTGGCGGCGCTGGGCAAAACGGACTTGTTCCGCACCCACGAGGTGCCGCGGGTGAGGGCGGTTTTGGAGACATTGCGGGCCTTCTAACCGGCGCTTTTCCGGCACAGCCAAACTCCCTCCTCGCCGGACCGCGTGATCCATCGGCCCAGCGGCGCAAATTGATGCGCGCGCAACAGGCGGCTCACTGTGCGGGGAGTGTGGCGGTAGGAAAAGAACAGGCGCACGGCCTTGCCTGCGGGAAAATCGAATCGTTCGCCCTGGAGACTGACGGACCGGGCGCGCCGGAAATGAAAATCGGCCGCGACGCGTTTCAGCCCCCGCGCCTGTTCGATGGAAAACTCCAGGCGTCCGTCCTGCGGTTCGACGCCCAAGTCAAAAAGAAAAGTCAGCAGCCAGTCGCGCGTCTCCGCGTTATCGTAGCCGGGCAAAATCCGGCGCATCCCCGCGGCGTAATCGGCGCCCGGCGCAAGATTGGCGCTGAAAAGAAGAAGGTCATCCGTCCGCGCCAAGGAGGCCAGCCTGGGCATGATGTTGTCCGGCTCGAAATTCGGGATCATGCCGAAGAACGTGAAGAGGCGGCGGACGCCTGGTGAATCGAGTTGATCAAAGACCGCCGGGAGGTCGCCGGCCCGCGCCAGGTCGCACAGGAGCGGTTGGCAGGGCGCGTCCGGCGCCGCGCTTGAGGCCTCGCGCAACGCCGTCAGCACAAGTGCCAGGCTGACATCGCAAGGCGAGTAGGAAAGCTCCTTTGGCCGCGCCACCAGCGCGCGCAAGAGCCGCGCCTCCTTCTGGCCCCCGCCGCAGCCCAGTGCAATGAGCCGCCAGCGCCGCCCCGCGCACGCGCCCGCCGCCGCGAAGGCGCGATCGTATATGGCCGCGCAATCCGGATCCGTTTGGGCGGGCGACCAGGCCCGGTGCAAGGCGAGCCATTTCTCGGATTGTTTGTAGGATTGATAGAGAAACTTTGGCGCGATCTGGCGGGCGTGCAGGCAGCGCGCGAGTTCCAGTTGAACGCTCTCCGGATACTGGCTGGAGTGAACGGTGACTTTAACCGTCGTTTTCAGTTTCATTGCCGCTTGAGCGCGAACCGCCGGTACAAGGCAAACAGGACTCCCGCGATCCCCGTCAAAACGAGTGGACTCGTCTCCGGCGTGGCCGAAAAGGTGATGTCGTCCAAACCAACCCAACTGGATCCCAACGGGGGATAGACGGCCGTAAATGCCAATGTGCCGGCCTGGCCGGCATAAGGCGCTATATTCGCGC
>JBEKSF010000002.1:0-97002 GCA_049517295.1 Verrucomicrobiota bacterium | reverse complement strand
CCCATACCCCCCGGAAAAGCCGTCACACCGTCACAAGTGTTGATAATCAAGGACTTAGTCCGTCACATTTGCCGTCACAAACCGTTACTGATGCCGTCACAACGCAAGAAACAGCCCAATGCGAAGAGGGGGGGAAATCAGGCACGCGGGCGGGAAGGACAGGTTTGGACAACATATTCGGGAGTTGAAATCTCGACAAAGGTGAGATGCGCCCTCTGAAATTCTCGATCAGCGCGTTGTTCGTGCGATAATTCAAGTTTCCCGCCGAATCATAAACGTAATGAAGCTGTTCATTCAACCGCAGCATCATAGGGCGCCTTTCCTGGCGTGAGGATAAAGGGGCAGGGATGTCCAATCATCAGTGAAACTTGACGAATTTGCGTTTTTCAATCAGCAACTGGCCGGCATGCTCAAGTCGGGCATCCCGCTGGAATCGGCCTTGCGGCAGTTGAGCCAGGCCATGGGACGGGGGCGGTTTCGGACCGAACTGGAATTGCTTGGGGCCGACTTGAGCAAGGGCAAGCCGTTGGAACAGGCGCTGGCCGGGCGGAAGCTGCCGGATTTCTACAAGGAAATGATTCGGGTGGGCGTCAAGAGCAACGATCTGCCCGCCATTCTCACCCTCCTGGCCGATTACTATCAACGGCTTAATTTCCTTTGGACGCGGTTGCGAACGCTGCTGATTTACCCGCTGATCGTGCTGGTTTTCTGCTTTGCGCTGTCAGTTTTCCTGGTTGCGGTTGCCGGGTCGCTGTCCGCCAACCTGGGCCTGGCGCTGGGCCAGCCAATGTATTACCCAGGCGAGCAACCCGGCGCGCTGGCTTATGGCGCGGCGCTGCTGGCGCCAGTGCTGATTTTGGGTTTGATGGTGGCGGGGGTTTTTGCGGTGCTGGCCGTGCCAAAGTGGCGCAGGAATGCCCGCTGGGTGTTACCGGGTTTCAAGGAGGCGCACCTCTCCCGCCTGGCCGCCTCGTTGAGCTTGATGCTCAAATCGGGCTGCGACTTGAAAACGGCGCTGGCTCCGCTCCAGAGCATGGAGGAAGGGACGAAGATGGGGGCCGAACTGTCCCGGTGGGAGGGCGTGCTGGCGCAAGGGGCGACAAAATTCACGGACTTGGGCGCGGTTTCCAAGGTCGTTCCGCCGCTGTTCTTCTGCCTGGTGGGAGGGCAGGGCGAAAACCTGCCGGCGGGGTTGGCCCAGGCCGGGGAGATGTATTACGGACGTGCGGTTTACAAGAGCGAACTTTTCCTTCAAACCGTTTTGCCGGTGAGCATCCTTTTGCTGGGAATCATCATCATAGCTCAACTCCAGGGGCTTGCGCACCTGATGTTCGGGGGGGGATTTTTCATGCTCAGGGACCTTCTGTGGCATGACTAAGGCTGGTTTTCCCGATGCAAACGATCATTCATTCTGGCATGGGCGGCTCAGGGTCGGAGTTGATGGGAGACATTCTCCTTTGGCTCATTTTCGTGCTGGCGCCGCTTGTGTTGGTGGCCTACCTGGTTTTCCGCGCCTTCAGCGCGCCATTGCGGCGGCAGGAGCGGGCGCGGCTGTTTATCGATCTCCTCGAAGCGGGGTTTCGGCAGGGACAACGTCCGGAGAATTTCCTCGTACAAGCCGCTCAATCAGCCGAGCCCTCGCTTGGCCCGCGATTCCGGCGGCTGACGGCGCGGTTGCAGGAGGGGTTGCGCCTGAGCCAGGCCTTGGAAAGGGTGCCGCGCCTGTTGCCGGCGGAAATCACGGCCATGCTCAAGGTGGGCGAGGAAATCGGCGACGTGCGCAAAGTGCTTCCCGCCTGCCGCAAAGTGCTGGGGGACGCGCAATCGCAAACGCGCAGCGGGTTCAATTACCTGGTCCTCACCAACATGGTGCTGCTGCCGATAATGCCGGTGATCATCTTAATTCTCAATGTGGTGGTGTTTCCGAAATTCAGGGAACTTGCGGCCGGGACCTTATATACGGGGGTCGCGCCTCCAATGACGTTGCTGGCGATGCGGATGGGATTCCGGGTGGCCATGGTGCAACTGGCCGTCGCGCTCTTTCTTTACGGCTGGGTGCTTCTGTACGCGCGGGGGCCGAGACACTACGGGGCCGGGCGCCGCCCCCTGTTCCGGACGCCGCTGGGAGAGTTTGTGGGGCGGCCGTTCGTGCCGGTGCGGGATTGGATACTTTATGCGCTGCCGTGGCGGCGCAAACGGATGCAGAGGGATTTCTGCGCCATGCTCAGCCTGTTGTTGGACGCGGACACGCCGGAACCGAAGGCCATTGGACTGGCGGCTGAATCCACCGCCAACCTCGTGTTCGTCCAACGGGCGCGCCGAGCGGTGGAAGACTTGGGCGGGGGCAAGCCACTGAAGGAGACGCTGGGGCGGTTCGACAGCGCCGGCGAGTTTGGCTGGCGCCTGGCCAACGCCGCACGCAGCCAGGGCGGACTCCTCCCCGCGCTCTCCGGGTGGATCGAGGCGCTGGAGGCCAAGGCCTTCCAGCAGGAACAAACCGCCTCGCAACTGATCACCACCGCGCTGGTTCTGTGCAATGGCCTGGTCGTCGGCCTGATGGCGGTGGGTGTCTTTTCCCTCCTGATTTCCATAACCGAGGGGGCGTTGTTATGGTAGCGCGGCCAGGAAACAAAGGAACGATTCTGGTGGAGGCGCTGGTCGCCTTGGGCATCCTCGTGATGGTGATGATCCCGATGAGCTATTCCATTGTCCGCGAGCGGGAGGAATTTCGAGTTGACTATCACCGGGCCATCGCCATGGAAATGGTGGATGGCGAAATGGAAATTCTGCGCGCCGGAGCGTGGCGGCAGTGCCCGGAGGGAACGCACCCGCACGAGGTGCCTTGCGCCGCCGCCGCCAATCTGCCGCCGGGCCGATTCGTGTTGACGCGCCAGGAACGGCATCTGCGCTTGCAATGGCTGCCCGATGAAAAAGATCAGGGCGGCCCCGTGACCCGTGAATGTGACCTCCCATAAACGGACCCGCCGGCAACGGCGCGAAGGCGAAGAAGGCTGGCTCCTTTTGGAATGCCTGGTGTATATCGCCATGCTCGCGGTCATTCTCAACCTGGCGTACGCGGCCTATAACCGGTGCTCCGACAACGCCAGACACCTGAACCGGAGCGTCGATGACATCGTGCGCACGCTGCAGGCCGGAGAACGCTGGCGCGCCGACGTGCGCGCCGCCACAGCCGTGTCGCCCGCGGACGATTCGTTGCGGCTCATCCAGTCAAACGGCACGATTGAATACAGCTTCGCGGGCGGGGCGGTGTGGCGGCGGGCCGGGCCGGACGGGCGGTTGGTCCGGTTTTTGCCGGACGTCAAAGTTTCGCGCATGGAGCCGGACGCCCGCGCGGAGGCGAGGGCGTGGCGGTGGGAAATCGAACTGCGGACGGCAGAAAAGACGCCGAAGGTCCGTCCGCTATTCAGCTTTGAGGCGGCGGCGCGCGCCATGGAGTCAAAATGAAAATATGTTTTTCCAAATTGTCGCGCCGCCGGTCCGGCTCGGCGATCATCGTTGTGCTGGTGCTGCTTTTTCTGATGACCTTGATCGTGACCAGCAACAGCCTGGCGCTGCACCGGCTCAAACAAACGATTCAGTCGATCGAACAGAAACAACTCAGGCATGCCTCGAAGCCGGGATGAGGCAAGCAGAGTGGCAATGGGGGTGCAAAACAGCCCTGGTTCAAAGGTTCATCGATTCCTTTCTGATATCGATGGGAGTTCTTTATGGGAATTGCCGCGATCAAATTCCAGCAGCGAGACGTCATCGCTGCTGCAGAACGTACCAAACTGTCGCGTCGGCCTTAGCCAATGGAATCGTGCAGGCGCCATCGCGTGGCGCGAGCAGGGATTTTTTGCCGGTCTGGGGCCGGCCGGTGCCGTCGAGCGGAATCAACTCCAGGCTCGCGGCGCGGTGGAGGCGGATTTGACCTTCGACCGGTTCGATAAGCAGCGGCGGGCCGCCCCATTGGTCGGAGATGCTGGTGCGTTCCGCGTTCCATTGCATCCCGGTGTTCGCGCACCGTGCGGCGGCGACGAGCAGAATCTTCTTCGAGCCTGACAGCGGTTTGCTATCGAGCGCGGTGAGGCTGACGGCGCAGAAGGGGGTGGTGAGGCGGAATTCGGTATCGCCAGCGCGCAGCGTCTGGCCCCCGATCCAACCAATGGCGGCTTGGGTGCGCGGGGTGTTGATGGTCAGCCGGCCGGTGCCCTTCTCAGTCGCTTCCCAGAGCAACTGGCCGGTGTCGCTGGCGACGTGGCCGGCCGGTTCCTGAAAAGGGATCTCGGCTGCTCGGGTCGTGCGCGCGGCGCTGAATTGGTCGATCCGGAGGCGATGCACCAGCGGCAACAACGGTGAGAGTTCCCCCTCAGTGAAGAACTGCACACGGTCCCAACTTTTTTCCTTGAGGCTGTCGTAGAGCCGGTGCTCGTCGAAGTCCAGCTTGATCAACTGGCGCGCCGGCTGTACGTCGCCACGTTGGAACAACAACGATGCGGTCGGCATCTGCGCCAGTTTGCTAACCTCGTTGCAGAGATCGAAGTAGCCGGTCACGGCGTCCCCGCTCAGTTCGCGCTCCGTCCATTTGTGGCCGAAGGTGTAGCCGTACACGGCATCCCAGTCCTGCAAGCTGGCGTAGGCGGCCAGCAACAGGGGCATCTCGCAGCCGTAATCGTTCGGGAACGGATGGTTGTATTCGCTGACGACCATCGGTTTTCCGAGCACAGCCGAACGGCTGAGGGCGCTGATAGTACATCGCGCCGGCGCGTCGAGCATCGGCGTGTTTTTGATCTTCCAGTCCGTAACCGACCACGGCTGATGCGGGAATTCGGGATGCTGCCAATAGGCATGGCAGTCCATCAAATCCAGTGTTGCCTGCGCTTCAAGGCTGGGCAGGCCGTAGTTTTCGTTGGTGCCTTCGAGGAGCGCGCGCACTTTCAACACCTCGCGCAGAAACCGGCGCATCGTCTCGTAAAAGCGGCGTTCCAACTCCAAGTAGAACCGGCCTTCGTCGCGGAACCGCTCGGCCGTCGCGCCGGCGAACTCAGTCGGGTCAAGCCGGCGCACCGTGCCGCGGGCCGGGTCTTCGTCGTCACGCAGACCAAAAACCGGTGCTTCGTGCAAACTCACGTCGGCAATCCAGACCGTGCCGGTCGCTTGGCCGAACTGAAAACTGAGCCGCGCATTATCATCGTCCTCCGGCGCGGTAAAGGAGAACTGATAATTTGACCATTGCGCAGTGAGATCGAATTGGGCCGAGCCGTAGCCACGCCACGGGTCGTTGTGACAGACCTCAGCGGCGATTGGGCGGATCGCCGTTGCGCGCGCGCGAAAGGTGACGCGATATTTCATTCCTTTTTGCAGTTTCAACCGCCGCTGTGTCAGCATCACATCCCACGGCGTGCCGTCCACGGCGTTGATCGTCACTTTCGTGCTGTCGTTGGTTGTCTCCACTTTCGCCGGTGATTTATCCGACGCCCAGAAATCCCAATTCTGCGCGCCGTCGCGCGACAATTGCGGACCAGCGGCGCGCGCACCGTCCTGCCATGCGCGCATGAGCGCCGCCCGTGACGGGTAACGTTTGGCCAGCCACTGGTTGTAAAACCGCGTCAGCTCTTCCCCGTAGAACGGCGGGATGTCGCACCAGTCGGAAGCGGGCTGTGTGGTTTGCCGGCCACGCAGGAAACCGGAGGTCCACGCCAGGAAAAGCGAATCTTCGTTCGACAACTCGATGATCGCGACCGCCGGGTCCTCGGCGTAGGTGAGGCCGGTGCGCGGGTTGCGATGCGTCAGGAGTTGGCGGGCGTAATCTTTCTGCAACTCGATCATGCGCGGGTCGAAGATCACGCAATACTTGCCGTCGCCGAGCCAACTGGCCTGCGCGACACCGTCGGCAGCGGTGAATTTTCGGCCGACATGAAGATTGAGGTTGAGGTAGATCCCGCGCTGCTCCAGTTCGGCGACCAGGTTGTCAAATTTCTCGAACTGGCCCGGCTCGAAATGCAGTGTGTCGGGCGCCTGCCACCGAAAAAAGGTGTTACCCCAAGGCGCGTCCAGTCCGTGCATCCGCACCAGATTAAAGCCGAATTTCGCCAGCCGGTCGGCTACGCGCGGCGCGACCTCGGGCGGCGGAAAGTTGGCTTCGCCGGACAGGTTCACAGCCCAGAACCGCTTCCGCCCGACACCTGGGAACCAGAAGTGGCCATCGCGGACCTGGATGAAACCGTGCTTGCCAGCCGGGGAATCGAGAAGAAAGCGCGCGTCGGCGAGCGCGTCTGGCGGCGCCTCCCATGCCAAGTGGAACGGGACCCACTGGTCCGCATTCACTGTAACGCTCGTCAACGCCAGTGCGACGAACCAGATCTTCATCGCGGCAGTCTCGCTGGTTCCGGGGCTGCGTGTCGAGTAGATTTGGGTGCCGTGGTTGCCCCTATGAAACCCCTTTGCGCAAGACGAATTGCTGCTCGAAGTTGCGTCACCGCCTCCTGGCGGAGGTGGTGCAAGCAGCCGCGATGACCTGGAAGAGAGGCCCCTCGCGATAATCGCCGCTGCCCCCTTCTTTGTGTTGGCTTCCGCGCGGGCCGGGATTACCTTCCGCTCTGCCATGAAACAGACATCGCAACAGCTTTGGGACCGTTTTGTAAAGTATTACTCGGAATATCCGTCGATCGGCTTGGCCGTTGACCTGAGCCGGATGAATTTCCCGGACGATTATTTCGCCTCGATGGCGGGCCGGATGCAAAGGGCCTTCGCCTCAATGGCGGAGTTGGAGCGGGGCGCCATCGCCAATCCGGACGAAAAAAGAATGGTGGGCCATTACTGGCTGCGGAATCCCGCCCTTGCGCCGACGGCGGAACTGCGGCAGCAGATTGAGGGGACCGTCGCCGGCATCAAGAGTTTTGCCCGGAAGGTGCATGATGGGGCGGTTGCCGGCAGCGGCGGCCCGTTTAAGAAGCTGTTGGTCATCGGCATCGGCGGTTCCGCGCTGGGGCCGCAGTTTGTCGCCAACGCCCTCAGCCAGCCCGGCACCGACAAGTTGGAGCCGTTTTTCTTCGATAACACGGACCCGGACGGCATGGAGAAGGTGCTCAAACGAATCGGAAACCACTTGGGCCAAACACTTTGCGTGGTCATTTCAAAATCCGGCGGGACACAGGAAACCCGCAATGGCATGTTGACGGCGAAGGCCGCCTACGGCGAGGCAGGATTGGATTTCGGACGGCACGCAGTCGCCATTACGGGTGCCGGAAGCAACCTCGACAAAGCTGCCGAAGCCGAGCGCTGGCTGGCGCGCTTCCCGATGTGGGATTGGGTAGGTGGGCGTACCAGCGAGACTTCTGCCGTCGGCCTTCTTCCGGCCGCGTTGCAGGGATTTGACATTGATGAACTGCTGCGCGGCGCCAAAAGTTGCGATGATGTTACGCGCGTTAATGACGTTAAAGTCAATCCGGCTGCTCAGCTTTCTTTGATGTGGTACTACATCTGTAACGGTAAAGGAACGAAAGATATGGTTATTTTGCCGTATAAAGACCGATTGGAGCTGTTTTCTCGTTACCTTCAACAATTGGTGATGGAATCGCTGGGCAAGGAGCTGGATTTGGACGGGAAGACAGTTAATCAAGGGATCGCGGTCTATGGAAACAAAGGATCGACGGACCAGCATGCCTACATTCAACAGTTGCGCGACGGTGTGAACAACTTCTTCGTGACCTTCATCAGTGTATTGCGTGATGAGTCTGGACGGTCGATTATTGTGCAAGACGGCGTTACTTCGGGGGATTTTCTGCAAGGTTTTTGGCTCGGAACAAGGCAAGCATTGCATGAAAAAGGGCGGGAATCAATATCTTTAACGATAAAGGAAGTTTCGCCGTTCTCAATTGGCATGCTTATCGCCATTTTTGAACGTGCTGTTGGCTTCTATGCCTCCCTCATCAACATAAATGCCTATCACCAACCGGGGGTTGAGGCGGGCAAAAAAGCTGCCAACGCCGTCATTGCTTTACAACTGAAGATTGTCGCGTATCTGCAAACCCATCCAAACTCGACTGTAGCCCAAATTTCCAATGCCGTAGGCGTTGCTGAAACGGAAACCATATTTAGAATATGTGAGCATTTGGCAGCGAATCCGGATCGCAACTTCCGAAAAGCGGGGGGTTCGACCACGTTCGACGCGACCTATCGAGTTTCTTAGGCGATGTTTGTTTATCCAAAAAGGTACGACGTGATCGTGGTTGGAGCGGGTCATGCCGGGATTGAGGCCGCGCTTGCCGCTGCCAGGATGGGGACCTCTACCCTGCTATTGACAATCAATGCCGACACCATCGGCCAGATGTCGTGCAACCCGGCAATTGGCGGGTTGGCCAAAGGACATTTGGCGCGGGAGATCGATGCGTTGGGGGGAGAGATGGGAAAAGCAACCGACATGACTGGCTTGCAGTTTCGGATGCTGAATACCAGGAAAGGCCCGTCTGTTTGGGCGCCCCGGGCGCAATGCGACAAAAAGGCCTATCAGTTTCGGCTGAAATGGGTTTGTGAGCGTGAACCGAACCTGGATGTGAAGCAAGGGCAGGTTGCGCGACTATTGCACAAGGATGGCGTAGTGTGCGGAGTCGAAACGACGTTGGAGGCGCAGTATCACGGCGCGACAGTGGTGATCACCACCGGCACCTTTTTGCGTGGGCTGATGCATATTGGGACCAATCAGCAGTCCGGTGGCCGGGCTGGCGAGGCGGCGGCGATGGGGTTGTCCGGTTCATTGAAGGAATTGGGGATTGAGCTTGGGCGGCTGAAGACTGGGACACCGCCGCGATTGTTGCGACGGTCAATCGATTTCTCGAAGACGGAGATTCAGCCGGGCGACGAGCCGGTTCCTTATTTTACCTATTGGAAGGACGATTTGTTCCACGTGGAACATTCGGGGCCATACCCAAAAGGCTCGATTCTCGACCAGATTAACGGCCAGTTGCCCTGTTACATCACCTACACCACGGACGCAACGGCGCAGATTATCCGGGCCAACCTCCATAAGTCTCCCATGTATTCCGGCGTCATTGAAGGAGTTGGCCCGCGTTACTGTCCGTCCATTGAGGACAAAATTGTCAAGTTCCCGGAAAAGGAACGCCAGCAGATTTTTCTCGAGCCGGAGGGAATTGCCACCGATGAAATCTACGTTAATGGTTTCTCGACTTGTCTCCCGTTCGAAATCCAGATTCAAATGGTTCAATCCATTATTGGCTGCGAGCAGGCTGAAATCATGCGTCCTGCTTATGCCGTCGAATACGACTTCGCCTTTCCAACGCAACTCCACGCTTCCCTGGAAACCAAAGTCTGCCGCAACCTGTTTTTTGCCGGGCAAATCAATGGCACCTCCGGCTACGAGGAAGCCGGAGCCCAGGGATTGTTGGCGGGGATCAATGCCGTCCGCCGATTGCAAAACAAGGAACCGGTTGTGCTTCGCCGCAACGAGGCCTACATCGGCGTCCTCATCGATGATCTTGTCACAAAAGGCACAATCGAACCGTACCGCATGTTTACCTCAAGGGCCGAGTATCGGCTTTTGCTGCGACAGGACAACGCGGATTTGCGCCTTTCACAACTCGGCTGGGAAATCGGCCTGTTGCCCGAACGAAATTATCGGAAGCTTGAAGCCAAAAAGGCGGCGATTGAAGCCGAGCTTGGCCGGCTTGAAAAAACCCGGGTTGGCGCCGAAACAATGGCCCAGTTGTTGCGACGGCCGGAAGTTACGTACGCCCAGTTGCCGAGTCAAAACCCGGCGTTGCCTGCCGAGGTTATTCAGCAGGTCGAAATTGCCCTGAAGTACGAGGGCTATATCGCCCGTCAAGAAATCGATGTAGCCAAACTCAAGGGACTGGAAGACAAACAGATTCCGCGCTGGATTGATTACGCGAAAGTTCCGAGCCTTCGAACCGAGGCACGCCAGAAACTGACTAAAATCCAGCCAGCGACCCTCGGCCAGGCTTCCAGGATTTCCGGTGTATCACCATCCGACGTAGGAATCCTGATGATTTGGATGAAGCAAGGAGCACCGCCCGCCCTCGAAGCGGCAGAGTGCCAAGCTGACCCATAAGTGTGACACAGTGACGGCGAATTGCGCCATTATGTCTCACTCAACTTGTGTCTAAAGCGTACTGCATTATTCGTAAGTTGTTTAAAATCAATAATATACATAACTTCTGCATGACTGGCATTATCGTTGCTGTGTGGTAGATGAATTTTTATGGCTAAAGTTATTGGAATTGATCTTGGAACCACCAACTCTTGCATGGCCGTGATGGAAGGCGGCGAACCGGTGGTGTTGGAAAACTCTGAAGGTAAGCGCACCACTCCTTCCGTCGTGGCTTTCACCAAAACGGGAGAACGGTTGGTCGGCGATGCCGCCAAGCGTCAGGCCGTCACCAACGCCCGCAATACGGTTTATTCGATCAAACGCTTCATGGGCCGCAAATTTGGCGAGGTCCAGGAGGAACTTAAACGGGTTCCCTACAAAGTCGTCTCCGGTCCCAACAGCGATGCGACCGTCGAAGTCGAGATCGAAGGCAAGACCAAGCAATTCAGTCCGCCCGAAATCTCGGCCATGATCCTGGGCAAGCTCAAAGCCGACGCCGAAATGCGGCTGGGCGAAAAAATCACCCAGGCTGTCATCACTGTTCCGGCTTACTTCAACGACTCGCAACGCCAGGCGACCAAAGACGCCGGGCGCATTGCCGGCCTGGAAGTTCTGCGCATCATTAACGAGCCGACGGCCGCCTCGCTTGCCTACGGTCTTGACAAGAAGAAGAACGAGGAAATCGCCGTCTATGATCTCGGCGGGGGCACCTTCGACATTTCGGTCCTGGAAATTGGCGATGGCGTTTTTGAAGTCAAAGCCACCAACGGCGACACCCACCTGGGCGGCGACGATTGGGACAACCGCGTCATGGACTGGATTCTCGATGAATTCAAACGCGAGCACGGCATGGACTTGCGCAAGCAGCCCGACGCCCTCCAGCGCATCAAAGAGGAATCGGAGAAGGCCAAAATCGCCCTCTCCAGCGCCCAGGTTTATGAAATCAATCTCCCCTTCATCACGGCCGACGCCAGCGGTCCCAAGCACGTCAGTACTAAATTGACGCGCGCCAAAATGGAACAGTTGTGCGACGACCTCTTCGAACGCACCATCGGCCCGGTCCGCAATTGCCTCAAGGACGCCGGGTTGCCCGGCGACAAAATGGACGAGCTGGTGCTGGTCGGCGGCATGACCCGCATGCCGCGCGTCGTCGAAACCGCCCGCAGCCTGGTCAACAAACCGCCCCATCAGGGCGTCAATCCGGACGAAGTTGTGGCTGTCGGCGCCGCCATTCAGGCGGGCGTTCTCAAGGGCGAAGTCAAGGACGTGCTCCTGCTGGACGTCACGCCTCTTTCCCTTGGCATCGAAACGCTGGGAGGCGTGTTCACGCGGCTGATCGAACGCAACACGACCATTCCGACGCGCAAATCGGAGATTTTCTCCACGGCTTCGGACAACCAGCCCGGGGTGGAGATTCACGTTTTGCAGGGCGAGCGGCAGTTTTCGCGGGACAACAAGACCATTGGAAAATTCAACCTCTCGGACATCCCGCCCGCTCCGCGCGGCATGCCGCAGATCGAAGTGACCTTCGATATTGACGCCAACGGCATTCTGCACGTCAGCGCCAAGGACCTGGGCACGGGCAAGGAACAGAAAATCACCATCACCGCCAGCAGCGGCCTCTCCAAAGACGAGGTCGAGCGGATGCGCAAGGACGCCGAGGCCCACGCCGAAGACGACAAGAAACAGCGCGAGCAAGTCGAAGCCCGCAATGAGGCCGACAATGCCGTCTATCGCAGCGAGAAGATGCTCAAAGACAACGCCGGCAAGATCTCCGCCGAGCAAAAGGAAAAAATCGAAGCGGCCGCAAAGGGCGTCCGCGAGGCCCTGAAAGGCGACGACATGTCCGCCTTGCGGACGGCGACCGAGTCGCTGAACGAAGCGTGGCAGGCGGCCTCCGCCGAGATGTATCGCGCCGCCTCCGAGGCGGCCAAGGCCCGCGGCGGCGCCGGCCCCAAGCCGGAGCCGGAAGGTCAACAAGAAAGCACCGGCGGCAAAGCGGGGAAGGAAGAAGGCCCGATCATCGACGCTGAAGTTGTCGATGAGAAAAAGTAATCCCTTCCCAAACCCGGCGGCAGGCCGGGGGTGGGGCTTCCCAAGTCGGACTGTGAATTAACCAGTGAAACGAATGGGCACATTTTACGTCGGTTGCAAGGTCGAGAACCACAAAGACCAAAAACGAAGCGCTGTGGTTTCCAAGCTGTTGGTGGATACCGGGAGTGAATTTACTTGGTTGCCGGGTGAGATCTTGCGGCACATTGGCATCGAGCCGGTCAAGAAAGACCTGCTGATCCAAATGGCCAACGGCCAACTTCTGACCCGGTCGGTCGGTTACGCCATCTTGCGCGTGGACAAATTCGAGACCACGGACGAAGTGGTCTTCGGGCAAAAGGGAGACCTTTCCTTGCTCGGTTCGCGCGCCATGGAAGGGATGAATGTCCAGGTGGATGCGCGGCGAAAACGGTTGGTGGCCGCCGGTCCGGTGGTCGCGGCTTGAGACTTTTCCCGCGCGCGAGTGCGGCGGGATTTTGATTCGTAAAGAATAAAAACAGAACAAAAAGGAAAACATAATATGGCCATTAATGTCAGACCCCTTGGTGACCGCGTTCTTGTCGAACCCGCCGAGGAAAAAGAAACCAAAAAGGGCGGCATCATCATTCCCGATTCCGCCAAGGAAAAACCGACCGAGGGCATCGTCATCGCCCTGGGCACCGGCAAAACCGACGACAACGGAAAGAAGGTTCCGTTTGAAGTCAAAAAAGGCGACCGCGTGCTCGTCACCAAATATGGCGGCACGGAAATCAAGCTCGATGACAAGGATTACAAAATCCTCAGCGCGGACGACATCCTCGCCGTCATTGAGTAAGCGTCGCCTGTCAACCGTTAACACTCATTTAGATTTACATTAAAAAAAGGAATTCAAGTTATGGCAGCAAAACAACTCGTCTTTGAAGAAGCCGCCCGCCAGTCGCTCCTGAAGGGCATCAACAAACTGGCCCGCGCCGTCATCGCCACACTCGGCCCCAAAGGCCGCAACGTGGTGCTCGACAAAAAATTCGGCTCACCCACCGTCACCAAGGACGGCGTCACGGTGGCCAAGGAAATCGAACTGGAAGACCCGTTCGAAAACATGGGCGCGCAGATGGTCCGCGAAGTCGCCAGCAAGACCAGCGACGCGGCGGGCGATGGCACCACCACCGCCACCGTCCTGGCCGAAGCGATCTATTCGCAGGGCCTCAAGTTCGTCACCGCCGGCGCCAACCCCATCTCCATCCAGCGCGGCATCACCAAGGCCGTGGAGGCCGCTGTGGATCACTTGTCCAAAATCTCCAAAAAGGTCAAGGACAAGGAAGAGATCAAACAGGTGGCCACCGTCTCGGCCAACTGGGACAGCACCATCGGCGAAATCATTGCCGACGCCATGGACAAGGTCGGCAAGGACGGCACCATCACGGTCGAGGAAGCCAAGTCCATCGAAACCACGCTGGACGTGGTCGAAGGCATGCAGTTCGACAAGGGCTATCTCTCGCCCTACTTCGTGACCAACGCGGAGACAATGGAAGCGAAGTTGGAGGACGCCTACATCCTTATTTACGAGAAGAAAATCACCAGCCTCAAGGACCTGCTCCCGCTGCTGGAGAAAGTAGCCAAGATCGGCAAGCCGCTGTTGATCATTTCCGAGGAGGTCGAAGGCGAGGCCCTGGCCACCCTGGTCGTCAACAAATTGCGCGGCACCATCAACGTCTGCGCCGTCAAAGCCCCCGGCTTCGGCGACCGCCGCAAGGCCATGTGCGAGGACATCGGCATCCTGACCGGCGCCAAATTCATCAGCGAAGACCTTGGCATCAAGCTGGAGAACGTCCAGTTGGAAGACCTGGGCCGCGCCAAGAGTATTGTTATTGACAAAGAAAACACCACCATCGTCGAAGGGGGCGGCAAGTCCTCCGAAATCCAGGGGCGCGTCAATCAGATCCGCCGCCAGATCGACGAGACGACTTCCGATTACGACCGCGAGAAACTGCAGGAACGGCTGGCCAAACTGGCCGGCGGCGTGGCCGTCATCAACGTCGGCGCCGCCACCGAAACGGAGATGAAGGAAAAGAAAGCCCGCGTCGAGGACGCCCTCCATGCCACCCGCGCGGCGGTCGAGGAAGGCATTGTTGCCGGTGGCGGCGTGGCCCTGTTGCGCTGCCTGCCTGTTCTGGAGAACCTCAAGCTTCAGGGCGATGAACAGATCGGCGTGGACATCGTCAAGCGCTCCATCGAGGAACCCCTCCGCGCCCTGGCGACCAACGCCGGCGTCGAAGGCTCCATTGTCGTGCAGGAAGTCAAGCGCCGCAAAGGCAACGAAGGCTACAACGTCGCCACCGCCGAGTACGAAGACCTCGTCAAGGCCGGAGTGGTGGACCCGAAGAAAGTCACCCGCACGGCGCTGCAAAACGCGGCTTCAATTGCCGGGTTGCTCCTGACCACCGAATGCCTGATCACCGAGATTCCGGAGAAGGAAAAGGCCGCTCCGGCTCCAGGCGGTCACGGCGGCGGCATGGGCGGCATGGACTACTAAGCCATTGTTTAATCTGGAGAAACCGGGGAACCGGTCGAGGCTGGCCCTTTGGCCAGCCTCGTTCTTTTTTCATCTTTTTTGGGTATAACTTGGTTGGCCGTACTTTTCCGCCCGCAACTCGTTGACCAGGTTCCGCAATCGGCTGTTGATCGCCATCTCTTCCCATTCCACTGAAAAACCTGTCTGCGCAGTCTCGCGCATGGCCGTTTCCCAGTTGTCGCGGTTCAGCCCGATGGGCGGCGGCTGCACCGAGCCTTGAATCAGCAATCCGCGGCGCGTCCGGCGCTGCGCCGCCCCCGCGATTTTCCGCCCGTGCCACATCACGTCGTCCTTCTCCGCTCCGATAAAGCATTGGCCTGGGATTTCTTTTTGACTCGACGGCGATAAGGTTGTGGCGACGCCCATCTTGGAGAAGGCCTCGCGCAGCCATTGGTGAACCCGCCGATAACTCTCCGCCGCCTTGAGCTGATACCAATAATGCGCGGGCGGAAACGCGAGGCTGTAGGTCCAGTCGGTGTCGTGCGGCACCAAACCGCCGCCAGTGGGCCGGCGAACCAGGGGCCGCAGAAGCGTCAGCTTTTCGATTTCCGCGTGCCTCTGCGCATAACCAAAACTGGCGGCAGGCTCCCGCCACCCGTAAAATCGCAACACGGGCCGCCCGATCTCCGGCGCCGATTGCAGCAGCGCTTCGTCCAGCGCCATGTTGTAATCGGCCGCGTTTTTGGCCTCGCGCAACAAGAGCCAGTGTTCCGCGTGAGAATTCATCTTGAACCGGCGTCAACCATGTTTCCCGGCGGTCGGGCAATCGGCGCGGATCTCGCACTGGCCGCACTGCGGGCCGCGGGCGAAACAGCGCCGCCGGCCGTGCCAGATCAGCCAATGGCTGAAAAGCGTCCAGTCCTTTCGCGGCACCAGCCTCCGCAAATCGGCCTCGATCTTCTCGGGCGCGGTGTTGCCGCTCAATTTCAGCCGCTCCGACAGGCGCGCCACGTGGGTATCGACCACGATGCCGGCATTGATGCCAAAGGCGTTGCCCAAAACGACGTTGGCCGTCTTGCGTCCCACGCCACCGAGCGCCGTCAATTCTTCCATCGTGCGCGGGACCTGCCCGCCGTGCTTTACGAGCAAAGTCCGGCAGGCGGCCTGGATGTTTTTGGCCTTGTTGCGGTAAAGGCCGATGCGCCGGATGTCCGCCTCGAATTCCGCCGGGGGCGCGGCGGCGTAATCGGCGGCCGTGCGATACTTTTTGAACAGATCGCCGGTCACCGCGTTGACCTGGCGGTCGGTGCATTGGGCCGAGAGGATGGTGGCGACAAGCAATTCCAGCGGGTTGAAATAGGTCAACTCGCAATGCGCCTGCGGATACGCCGCCCGCAGGCCGGACATGATCCGTCGCACGCGCTCTTTGCGGGTTTGGAGGCTCTCGCGCGCCATACAATCAACAACAGATAAAGAATCCGGCGCTTGACCGCAACAGAGGATTTTTTTGGATTTTTGGGTTGCCATAGTTGCCATGACCCGGTAAATCCAAGCATCGGAAAAAGATGGCGAATCATTCTATCGTGACCGTCGCGTGCCGCGTCCCACTGCAATCCACTCAAATATGAACACAAACAAGAAAAGCCTCTTCGTCATGCCTGACGGAAAGAAACTGACGCTCACCTTCTTCCTGGTCGCCTCGCTTTTCCTCATCTGGGGTGTGTGCAACGGCATGATCGACACGATGGACAAACATTTCCAGGATCAGCTCCACTTGACCAAGGCGCAGTCGGCGTGGGTCCAGTTTGCTCATTATATGGGCTACGCGTTGATGGCGCTGCCGGCGGGGTTGCTCACGCGCCGATTCGGCTATAAAGGGGGCATTATCTTCGGTCTCATGTTCGTGGCCCTGGGCGGCTTCTGGTTTATTCCCGCCACGCACATCGCGCACTTCTGGGCTTTTCTGATGGGCGTTTGTCTGATCGCGATGGGATTGACGGTGCTTGAGACTGTGGCCAATCCTTACACCACCGTGCTCGGACCCAAGGAGTACGGCCCGACCCGCATCAACCTGGCGCAATCCTTCAATGGCGTGGGCTGGATTTTGGGACCGATCCTTGGCGCGGCCTATTTTTATTCCGAAGGGGGGGTCGAGGTTGCCCACGGTCAACTATATATTCCATATCTGGGAGTGGCCATCGTCGTTCTGGTTGTCGCCACTTTGTTTTTCTTCGCCCCAGTGCCGGATATCAAAGTCGAGGATGACTATCAGACGGACGACACCACGGCTCCGGCCGAAGCAGTCGCCAGGGAAAAGAACTACGCACTTACCCTGATAATGATGTTTCTGAACGTCGCGGCGTTGGGACTTTCGGTGTATCTGGTTCTGCATACGATTCTTCCCGCCTGTGGTGTCAGCGAGAAGACGGTCGAACAGGACTTCCCCTGGGTCATCGGGCTTGCCGCCCTGCTCACTATTCCAGCGTTGCGTTCGGCCACCAAGAGAGTGACCACGCATAGCATTTGGGCACACCCCCATTTTTCCGGCGCTACGCTGGCCCAATTCGCTTATGTCGCGGCCCAGGCGGGTATTTTCAGCTTCTTTATCAACAGCATGACGGTTGATAAGATCAATGGCTATTCGATGGTGCCCCATCTTCCGGCCTCCTGGAGCACAGGCTTCCTCAAGAACCGGTCCTGGATCGAGACACGGACGGCGTTTTCAGCAAGCGATATAAAGGATCTGCCGGCCCTGGCCGATCGCTTGAAGAACCAGCCGGACGCCGTGGCCGGGTTTGTTGCCAAACAGTTGTCCCCGAATACCCTTGCCGCCCTCGCCGAATATAAGGGCGGCGCCTCCGATCCGTTGCCGCCGCAAACCGCCTTGGTGCAAGACTTGAACAGGATCATACGGCAGGAATTGACCAAGAACCAAAAGGCTGAGAACGGACCGATGCTTTACGAGACGCAGCGCTTTAATGGGATCACATTGAGTCAGAGAACACAGCAACTGCTCTCGCAGAATCCCACCAAGGACAGCGAGCGCCTCCGTCTCAATCGCATGCTGTTGCAGGACGCGTTCCCGCAGTCACTCCCCTTCGATGACACCGTTCTGGCCGTCAGCGACAAGGGAGCCAGCAATCTATCGTCCATCGCTTTTATTTGGTTTCTGTTGGGCCGCATTTCGGGCGCGGCGTTGCTGAAAAAATCGCCCGCCAATAAAATGCTGGGCTTGTACGCGTTGCTGAATATCGCGATCTGCGGTCTGATTATCGCCAAGTTGGGCTGGATTTCGGTGGCGTGCGTTTTCCTGAGCTACTTCTTCATGTCCATTATGTTCCCGACCATTTTCGCCCTCGGCATCTTCGGCCTCGGTTCCCAGTCGAAGAAGAAGGCCTCCGCGTTCATTGTCATGTCGATCACTGGCGGAGCGCTGATGCCGAAATTCATGGGCCACCTCGGCGATGTCTATAACATGTCCGCCGCATTCTGGATGCCGCTGAGCTGCTTTATCTTGGTTGCCCTTTACGGCTTCTTCTGGCCGAAACTGAGCGAATCCCAAGGGTTGCAGGCCGTGAAGCCGCCGGGCGGACATTGACGGCCGCGGAATCACTTCGCCAAATCGTCCGTGCGGAAGGGCGAGGCGGGAAGGCCGGCTTTGTTCCACAGGTTGACGACCGGATAGTCGGCCCAGCCGAAACGGACCGCCACGGGATCCAGCACCTCCGGGCTATAAACCAGCACTTTGTCCGGGCCTTGTATCTGCGCCAGCGCCCACACAAATTTCCCGTCCGGCCCCGCGATGGCAAAGTCGGTCAACTTCCCGCCGCGCGCCTCCAGGCCGCCGGCGGCGTGGTCGAACGTCAAGATAATGTGGCTCTGCTCGATTTTCATGCTCTTGCAGACCGGCCCCGAGTACTCGATCGGCTCGTGATAGGCAATGGCGCGGGCGGCCAGCGCCAGGCGCTCGCCGACCGGCTTTTTCTTCGTCGGATGAATGTTCTTTTGGTCGCCGACGTCGGTGATGACGGCCATGCCGACGTTGGGTAGAAGTTCCGTGGATTCGAGTTGGGCTTCGCGAAGGGACGCCCAGGCGCTTTGTCCGGGCTGGGGTTGGATGCCCATGAACGGCGCCAACTGCACGAGCAGAAACGGAAAGTCACCCTCGCCCCAGACCCCGCGCCAATTGCGGATCAAATCGGGAAACAGTTTGTGGTACTGCTCGGCCCGTTCGAGGCTGTCGGCATTGCTCTCGCCCTGGTACCAGATGGCGCCTTTGATGGCGTAGCCGGCCAGGGGCGCGATCATGCCGTTGTAGAGTTCGGCCGGTTTCCACGGGCGGAACGGCGGCTGCTTGTTGAACTCCGTGTTGTTCTGCTGTGCCTGGCGCTTTTCGCTCTCGTACGCTTCCGCGCTGTGGACGTAGCGGTCTTGCTGCAATGCCCATTCCTTAAAGATTTCCAATTGGTAGAGCGGGCGGCTGCGGAGAAACTCGTACTGCATCCACGCTTCGGCCGGCGTTCCACCCCAATCGGATTCGATGATGCCGATGGGCACATTGCGATTGGTTTGCAAGGTGCGCGCAAAGTAATAAGCGACCGCCGACATGTTGGCGGCGGTTTCCGGTGTGCATTCCTTCCAACTGGCGTTGATGTCGTTGGTCGGCGCGTCCAACCGCACGTGCGGGACCTTCATCAAGCGGATCATCGGATTGGCCGCGGAAGCGATGTCGCCGGCCGCGTCGAAAGAGGCGCGCAGCGGAAACTCCATGTTGGACTGGCCGCCGGCCAGCCAGACGTCGCCGACCAACACGTTCTTGATGACCAGCGTGTTGGCGGCGCTGATGGTCAGGGTATCCGGCCCGCCCGCCGTGAGATTATGGAGCAGCACGGTCCATTTGCCGTCCTGGACCACGGCCGTATTGGTTTGGTTGCGGAACGTCACGGTGACTACGGTGCCGTCCTGGCCCCAGCCCCAGATGGGAGTCGTCGGCCCCTGCTGCAACACCATGTTGTCGGAAAAGAGCCGCGGCACGGTGACTTCGGACTGAACATGGCCGGGCAGCGCGACGGCGGGTTGCGGTTGTTTGGAGGGAGTCTGGCAGCCGGCCAAAAGGAGCGCGGCGCCCAAGGCGGCAAGTGTGCGACATTTCTGATGCATGGCAGATAAGGCGCAAAAAACGCGGGCGGAGTCAAGCCCCGCAATTGAAAATTCACCGGCCCGCCCGTGGCCTATTTGCCCAGGCCGGCGTGCAGTAGGGCAAAAGATTTGAGGAAACCGGCCATCTCGTCTCTTTTGCTTTCCCCCACCGCCATAACTTCCGAATGCGCCAACCCGCCTGTTTTGGCGTCCCCGCCCGCCGTGTTGGTGATGCACGAAACCGCCGCCACGGCCAGGCCGCACTGGCGGGCCACAATGGCCTCGGGCACCGTGCTCATCCCGATGGCGTCGGCACCCAGTCTGCGAAAGGCCCGGATTTCGGCGGGCGTCTCGTAAGTGGGGCCGGACACCGCCATATAGACGCCGGTGTGCATCCGCAATCGGTTCGCCTTGGCCGCTTTTTTGGCGATCGCGATCAAGCGCGGGTCATAGACGCGGGATTGATCGACAAACCGGGGCAGCCCCGCCGCCACCGGGCCGCGCAGCGGATTGATCCCCATTAAATTGATGTGGTCCTCCACCGCCATGAACTCGCCGGTGCGGTAGGAACGGTTGATCGCCCCCGCCGCGTTTGTCAATAATATCGTCCGAATCCCGAACTCGGCCAGCACCCGCATCGGGAAGGTCAGCCGCTCCATTTCGATCCCCTCGTAGTAGTGGGCGCGCCCCTTGAGCACCAGCACGGGGGTTTTGTCGTAATTTCCAAACACCAGCCGCCCGGCATGGCCGGTGACGCCGACGGTCGGGAAGCCGGGCAACTGGCCGTAGGCGATTTCGCGCACGGCCTCCAGGCGGGCCAGGGCATGTTGGAAGCCGCTGCCCAGCACCATCGCCAGGGCTGGCCGGAGATTGCTCTGCTTCTTCAAGACCGCTGCCGTTGTTTTCGCGTCCGTCATCATGGCCGGCGGGATGATAAGCCGAATGTGCCTCGAGAGAGCAAGACTTTCTGGAAGATTGGATAAAGATCGGAAGGCGCGCAGGGCGGATTCACGAAGGCAGGCAAGGGCGGATTTGAAGCGGGGTCGAATGCGCCCCGCGCAAGTGGCGGCAAAGGGTCGCAATTATCAGCAATTGCTGGGGTTTCTGAGGATTTTTGGGTCTGGGGAAATCCAAAAAAGGGAGGCTCGCGCAGACGCAGAACCCACAGCGCGGCAAGGCGCAACCAAAGATGAATTGCCACGAAAGGTCGCAAAGATCACAAAAACTGAAGAATTTAAACTCCTGTCTTTGTGCTCTTTGCGTTCCCTGGTGGCAAAAATTCTGTTTTAATTGCACGACTTTTCGGGATGGCACCGCAGAGAAGGGCAAGCTTTGACTCGGCTTGACCAACCTTGACCGGGCATTACTTTAACGTTAACGCGGATCGGGTTGAATGTTTTCGGGTCGCTCGCGCGGTGGGCGGGCGGCTGGCGCTTGCCGTTATGTCAAAGAGCAATCCGACACCGCTCAATGTCCCATATTATTATGGGACTTGCAAGTCCTTTTTGAGGATTTTTTTTGGAGGGGCCGGAAAGGGGCGGAAAGAGCCGGTTGCGGGAAATGGAAGTTGTTCTGGGAAAGGAGGTTTTGACAGGATTGACAAGATTAACTGGATTTCCTTGAACGAAGGCCTCAGCGGACTCCGGAGTGCGCAAGGCGTTGATGGGGAGGAGGATAAGGATTAAGGCTTGCAAAATGGGCGGTTGGATGGCAAACTCGCGTCAGTCAACGGCACGACGGATGAGGACGGCCAAACAATTCATCGAAAGCTTTGGGACGAGTTGCCCCGTGAAAGTACCGGACGTTGACGCCCAGTTGGCAATGAAGGTTCCCGTCGAGCGCCGCCGCCAGATCTCAGAACCGTTGTTCTCTCACGGGGTAAACAACCGCACGGAAACGGATGCCGGGGGCGATCAGACGAGGGCCAATTTGCGCATGGCCGACGACACCGTTGAGATCGAGGGTTGTGAGACCTTTCACGATGATGACGAAATGAAAACATGCCAATTTACAAGGACCCTTTCACTTTTAAGGGTGACCCTGTCACTTTTACATGAACTTGCGTGATTCTATTATGCAGGTGGTTTTTGGTTGTGGTCTTTTGGCTGCTGGGTTGGGGTTAAGGCGTGACTCTCGGAAGGCCTCACGGAACTTCGTAACTATTGGCCTTGGGCTGTTGTTTGTTGGAGCCATTGGTGTGGCCTTCAATGTTTATATGGGTCACGAAGCTAACCCTTAGAATTCGAGGACAATGAACGAAAAGAAACAGGATGCAGAAATGAGAGTGCTTCATGTAAAATTGTTGTTGGTGGGTTATGTGGTTGGAGTTATTGTCATGTCCGTAGTTGAATGGCCAAAGGTTTCAGCGCTTTACGCAAAATCAAAAGTGGCGGTTGTAGTTGCATATGTTATTGTATGCGCGTGTTTGTGTGGAGTGTCTTATTGGCAGTTTACCAAAGCTAAGGGGAAAGCCATAGAAGAACACCATTAGAGTCACATCTTAATATTTAACATTTGAATCATGTTGTTCATCCGCGAAACTATGGCAGAAAACCGGCACCAGGTCAAATGTTGCATGTTAAGATGTGGTTCTGGTCAATTTATCCCTGACCAAGCCGCGCAAGCACTACAGGAAAATCCCCCACCGAAGTCGCTACCGGAAAAGCAAATCCACTAAAAAGCCATGATTTTAACTAAGCGCCATTCAGGACTGACACCCGACCACCGACCATCCGACATGCCCAATAAGTGGATCAAGTCTGTCAACATTATGTATTGCGGTCCAAGCGCGAAGGACTGGATTGTATTATTCGTTTTCATCATAGTTATAGGCCTCTGCTTATTATTTGTGAGGCGATGTGGCCAATTGATGATTATCGTGACACCGTTTATGTTTGTTTCGATCCTCGGTGTAATCCTATTTTGCCTAGATTTCCTTAAACCGTTTTATCGAACTCGATTGAAATGGCAAGGTTTTGCATGGTACTTGCTTTTGTTTTTCGCTTCCTGGTCGACTTTTATCGTATACGTTTTTCATTTGTAAGCGTCATTTGAAGTGCCTCTTGACAGAGTTTAGCGGAGTTATCGTAAGTGCCAGAGATTGCTGCTCTGACGTTTACGCTGCTTGGGCAGAGGTGCGGAGGATAGGGCAACAGTACAGGATAGGGCAACAGTACCGCATCTTGACATTTAACATTTCGCGCGCATTCGAGTGGGTGTCAGTCCTGAATGGCGCTTAGCTGAGCGCCATTCAGGACTGACACTCGGCCTCTGACACTCGGCCCCGGCTCCCCCAAAGCGGCGTCGCGCCCGTGTTCCCTCTTGCCGCCGCACTCCATATCAAAGCGCCCCTCGCGGCAGCGAGTCGATAAAAATGAAATGCGCCCAAAGCCAGCGGTGCGCACGGCGGCTTGATTTATGAGCGGGGTGCCTTACCGTGTCTGGCGAGCATCCTGGACATGCAACTGGATAATGACGAGATTCGGCGCTACTCGCGCCACCTGATTCTGCCCGAAGTCGGCCTGGCGGGGCAGAAAAAAATCTGTTCCACCAGTGTTGTCTGCATCGGCGCGGGCGGCCTCGGGTCGCCGATCGCCATGTACCTGGCGGCGGCCGGCATTGGGAAAATCGGCATCGTCGATTTTGACGCGGTCGATTTCTCCAACCTCCAACGCCAAATCATCCACTCCACCGCCGATGTCGGGCGGCCGAAGGCGCAATCGGCCAAAGAGACCATCAACGGCATCAATCCGAATGTCGAGGTGGTCTTGCACAACACGCGCATCACCAGTGAAAATGCCCTCGAAATTCTGGCGCAATACGACATCGTGGTCGATGGCACGGATAATTTCCCCACGCGCTACCTGACCAACGACGCGTGTGTGCTGCTCAAGAAACCCAACGTCTATGGCTCGATCTTCCGGTTCGAGGGGCAGGCCAGCGTTTTTGCGCCGCATCTCAACGGGCCGTGCTACCGCTGCCTTTACCCCGAGCCGCCTCCGCCGGGCTTGGTGCCCAGTTGCGCCGAGGGCGGGGTGCTGGGAGTGTTGCCGGGCATCATTGGGACCATTCAGGCGACGGAGATTTTGAAGCTGGCCCTGGGCAAGGGCAGTTCGCTCATCGGGCGGTTGCTCCTGTTCAACGCGCTGGAAATGAAATTCCGCGAAGTCCGGCTGCGGCGCGATCCCCAATGCCCGCTGTGCGGCGAAAACCCGACCATCACCAAGCTGATTGATTACGAAATGTTCTGCGGCATCTCGCCCCAACCCGCCACGCCGGCCATCAACCCGGACGAAGTCACCGTGCAGGAGATGAAGCGGGCGCTGGACAACCCGTCTCTGGGGATCATGGTCATCGACGTGCGCGAGCCGGACGAATACCAGATCGCCCACGTCAACGGCGTGCCGCTCATTCCGCTGGGGACGTTGCCGCAGCGGTTCACCGAATTGGACCCCAACCAGCAGATTTACATACACTGCAAGAGCGGCGCGCGCTCGATGCGGGCCTTGGAATTTCTGCGCCAGCAGGGCTTCAAGCACCTCAAAAACGTCAAAGGCGGCATCAACGCCTGGTCGGACGAGATTGACCACACCGTCCCCAAATACTGACCACTTCCGCGCCGCCCTTCTGATTGAATTTCGGCATTTTTCGGGAGATGCGAGCGCCGCGAGGCTCATTATTTCAGGGCGTCGCGGCGCTCCGCCCTCCCGCTTGAATTTCGAGGCAAGCGTCGCGAGTTTCCGCAAATAAGAGAGTATTCGGGCCAAAAAATGGCTTGTTTCCGCCATTATTTAAGGTACCACAAGTAATTATGGCTTACAGACAAGCATCCTTTAAAGTAGTACGTTCCAAGCTCTCGACGCCGCACGTCAATCGCAGGCATTTCATCTACACCTCGGCCCTGGCCGCCAGCGCGCTGGCCACCGGTTTGCCGGCCTTCGCAGCCCGGCCAAAACTCAAGTCCGCAAATGAAAAGCTGGACATCGCCGGCGTTGGCACCGCGGGCCGGGCCGCCGACGATTTGGAAGGCGTCTCGGGCGAGAACATCGTCGCGCTGTGCGACGTGGACGCCAACAGCCTGGCGAACGCTTTGAAGAAGTACCCCGGAGCGCGCACTTACTCCGATTACCGGGTGATGCTGGACAAGGAAAAGACCATCGACGCGGTCACCGTCGGCACGCCCGATCATCACCACGCTCCGGCGGCGATCCGCGCCATTCGCGCGGGTAAACACGTCTATGTTGAAAAACCGCTGACGCACACCGTCTGGGAAGCGCGCCAACTCACCCTTGCCGCGCAAAGGTACGGCGTCGCCACCCAAATGGGGAACCAGGGCCATTGCGGCGAAGGCATCCGCGAATTCTGCGAAATGATTTGGGCCGGCACGATCGGCGAGGTGCGCGAAGTCCATTGCTGGACCGACCGCCCCAAAGGCTGGTGGGTGCAAGGAATGACCCGGCCGCCCGGCGCGGACCCTGTCCCGCCCCAGTTGAGTTGGGACCTTTGGCTTGGGCCGGCGCCGGAGCGGCCTTACCTGAATCAGTGGGCCACAGTACCGCAGCCCGGCGATTCAAAAATGGTGTATCACCCCTTTTCCTGGCGCGGCTGGTGGGATTTCGGATGCGGCGCCTTGGGTGACATGGCGTGCCACATCATGGATTGTCCGCAGTGGGCCTTGAAGCTTGGCGCGCCGACCTCGGTGGAAGTGGTTTCTTCCTCCGAACGCGTGCCGGAAATGGCGCCGCTGATGTCCGTTTTGCGCTACGAATTCCCCGCGCGCGCGGGCCTGCCGCCCTGCACTTTGTACTGGTATGACTCCGGCCAAAAACCGTCCAAACCGGCGGAGATGGAGGGGCAGTTGGAGGACAACGGATCGCTCTTTATTGGTGACAAGGGCAAGATTGTCTGCGGCGTCTATGGCGCCAAGCCGCGCCTGCTGCCGGAGTCGAGCATGGCCGACTTCAAGCGGCCCCCCAAAACCATACCGCGCATCCCGGGGGAGAGTCCGCACCTGGATTGGATTCGCGCTTGCAAAGGCGGTCCGGCGCCGTGCTCCAACTTCGAGGTCTCCGGCCCGTTCACTGAGTGGGTGTTGCTGGGCAACCTGGCTATTCGCCTTGGCCAAAAGCTCGAATGGGACTCCAAAAACCTGCGAGTCACCAACGCCCCCGAAGCCGAGGCCTTGGTCCGCGGCTCCTATCGCAAGGGCTGGGAAGTCTGATCCCCTCGACACCGGTCACGACGGGCGTTCTGGTTCGTCCGCTATCTTCCGATTGAGATCGGGAGCGCGACCGTCCCGGTCGCCCCAGTCGGCGTCCCGCCGACTGCTTTCCGAGGGGAATGCTTTCGGCCAGAGGCCGAAAGCGGCGTGCGAGACGCCCGCGCTCCCCAAAAAGCGCTCAGTCCAGAATGGAATCTCGTCGCGGGGAAATTGTTTACGGACAAGCTCTAAAAGCGCGCGGTGCCGGCGACGCCGTAGGTCGCGGGGTCGCCGGGCTGCAAGATGAGGGAGCCGTAGGCGGGGCCTAAATTGAGGGCGTTGTTGAAATAGTGCCTGTCAAATATGTTCCGGGCAAAGAAGTAGATGTTGAAGTGCTTGTTCTCCCAGCCGGCCTGGGCGTTGGCCAGAAAATAGGTGTTCTGCACAACAGGCCCGCTGACAACCGTGGATGTGTCGTCAAGATGATTTCGCCCCACGCCGATGACTTCGCCGTGGACGTAAAGATGGTGCCAGGGCAGGCGGTAGCGCGCGGACAGGTTGGCGGTGAACTCCGGCACAAAACTGATCGGCTTGTCGTTGAGGTCCAACGGCGCACCGGTCAGACTCGCGTCGGCCGGCTCGGTGAAGCGAACATAATGGGCGTCGGTGTAGCCGAGGCCGGCGGAGAGGTCCAAATCGCGGATGGGCCGGGCTGTCAATTCCAATTCCGCGCCATACAGTTCGGCGCGATGGGCGTTGAGCAAATAGGCCTCCTCCGGGTCGGTCGGGTTGATTTGGTAGGTTTGGTACTTGTCGGACTCGGTGTAAAACAAGTCGGCGTTGGCGGACAGCTTGTCTTCCCACCAGGAGGACTTGGCGCCCAGTTCGAATTGCCAGTCGCGTTCGGGGCTGTATTCGCTTTGGGACGGGGTATCGACCGACGGATTGAACCCGCCGCTTTGGTAGCCGGCGGTGGCGCTGGCGTAGGCCTGCAACGTCGGCGTGAAATGCCAGGCCAGGGCAAACTTGGGCTGGGCGTCGGTGAATTCATCCGAAAGATTTGCCGAGAAGGTGCCGCCGCCTTCGGCGGGCGGAAGCGGATTGATATGCGTGCGCTGCATTTCCCGGTAGTCGTAGGTCAGGCGGACGCCCGCCGTTAGATCTAGCTTGTTCCACACCGTATAAGTCGCCTGCCCGAATAGCGCGTAAGTCTGGCTTTGGGAATCGGAAGCCGTGCCATCCACAAACGGGCCCGCGAGGCTGCCGGAATAGTTTTTCAAATCGCCGTTCAAGTAGAACAAGCCGGCGCGCCATTTCAATTTGTCGGCGCCGGCGGGCGATTCCAGCCGCATTTCTTCCGTCCATTGGTCCAGCTTGGGCGCCGTAAAGCCCTCCAGGGTCGGAATGGCGGGCGGAAGCGCGGCGAAATCGAAATCCTGCGCCAAGTCCTGGCGCCACTCGCGATGAGTGGCCACCGAAGTGAACTTCATCGAGGGGGCGTCATAGGCGATTTTCAAGGCCTGATCGAGATTCTGCGTGTCAGCATAGCCGTTGTAGCCGCGGGAAACCGAGAACGGATTGGCATCAGGGCCGTTGTAGGGCGCCGGGACGACAGTGGTCGAAGTGACCCCCGGGTGATAGGTCGGGACAAATTCGTCATTGTCGCGGCCCGCGTTGGCGGACAGGGCGATGTCCCACGGAGCGCTGGGAGTCCAGCGGAGCGTGGCCCGCCCGTCAAGGGTATCCTGAGAATCGGGGTGATCATGGAGGTAGCTGTTATAGACATAGCCATCCCGCAAAGCATAGACGCCGTCCACGCTGAAAAAGAGCTTGTTGGTGACCAGCGGGCCGCCCAGGCCAAGCTGGTAGTTCTGGCTGTTGTAGTTGCCGTAGCTGGCCTCGGCATAGCCGTGGGTCTGGTTGCCGGGTTGGCGGGTGACGACGTTGATGATGCCGCCCACGCCGCTGGCGCCGTAGAGAGTGCCCTGGTCGCCGCGGACAAACTCGATTTCGCGGGCGTCAAAGAGCGCAAGGCCCCGCGAGTTCATGTCGAAATACGGCACGTCATCCACATAGAGGCCGATCACCGGGCTGCCCTGGCCGAAATTATTCTCGCGATAACCGCGGATGGAAAACTTGGGCGTGCGCTCGTTATTGGCGTCAAAGACCGAAAGGTTGGGCGTCTGGGCGCTTAGGTCGCGGGTGGCGGTGATTTCACCCACTTGCACTTCCTGGCCGGAGACGACCGTGGCGGCGCTGGAGTCGGCCTGCGGGATGGTGGCGATGGCCGCGCCGGTGACGGTGACCGGAGCCAACTGTGCCGGCTGGCCGGAAACCGGGAGAAGGCTCAGGCCGGTGACGGTGGCAAGCAAGGGCAAGAGTTTCAAGTACGGGGTACTATTCATGGATTCTGTGGCGTGTTTTATTCTCTTGGGTACGTCCTGTTGGCGAAGTAATACCTTAACGTTTTGGATTTCTCGATTGAAAAATGGTCATTGAGAATCTGTCATTGGTTATCGCAAACAATCGATTGGAGAGTTCTTGGGGCGTCACGGCGACAGTGTTTAAATGACAGATGACAAATTCTCAATGACCAATTTTCAATCGAAATCGTTCCAAATCAGAGATACGCCAAAGGTAGTGTAATACATGGTTTCTGTAGCGTGTTTTTCAGGACAATTGCGGCGCCTCCCAGTCGAGGCCGTGGGCCCCGGCAACGGCCTTGTGAGTGATTTTGCCGTTCATGATATTGATGCCGCCGACCAGCGCCGGTTGAAAGCGGCAGGCCTCGGCCAAGTCCATGTCGGCCAGCGTTTCGATGTAGCGATAGGTGACATTGGTCAGGGCTTGGGTGGCGGTGCGGGCGTAGGCCCCCGGCATGTTGGCCACGCAGTAATGGATGACGCCTTCCTCGGTAAATACCGGCTGGTCATGCGTCGTCGGCCGCGAGGTTTCCGCGCAGCCCCCTTGATCGATGGCGATGTCCACCAAAACGCTTCCCGGCTGCATCTGGCGAAGCATGGCGCGGGTGATCAGTTTGGGGGCCTTGGCCCCAGGCAACAGAACCGCGCCAATCAATAAATCCACCGTCGGAAGCAAATCCACCAGGTGCGCCTCGTTGGAGTAGAGGGTGTGCGCCGCGTGGAGGGTGATGTCCAAAAAGCGCATGCGTTCCAAATCCACTTCCAGGACCGTCACGTCCGCGCCCAACCCGGTGGCCATGCGGGCGGCGTTAATGCCGCTGGAACCCCCGCCCAGCACGACGACCTTGCCCGGCAGCACCCCGGGGACGCCGCCGAGCAACACGCCGCTGCCCCCCATGTTTTTGGCCAGGAAAAAGCCGCCGACCAGCACGGCCATGCGCCCGGCGATCTCACTCATCGGCTCCAGCAACGGGAGCCGGCGGTTGACTTCGATGGTTTCGTAGGCGATGGCCGTGACGCCGGATTTCATCAGCGCCTCGGTCAACGCGCGGTCGGCCGCCAGATGCAAGTAGGTGAAGAGAATCTGGCCGGGGTGCAAGCAGGCAAATTCGGATTCCTGGGGTTCCTTGACCTTGACGATCAGGCCGGCCTGGCGAAAGACGGCGGCGTGGTCGGTGGTCATTTGCGCCCCCGCGTGCTCGTAATCGGCATCGGGGTAGCCGGCGCCCGTCCCGGCGGAGCGTTCGACGATGACCTTGTGGCCGCGCTTGGTCAGTTGATAGACCGCCGCCGGCACCAAGGCGACCCGATGCTCTTGCAGTTTAATTTCCCGCGGGATGCCGATAATCATAATGCGCGATGGTGAAGACGATTTGTCGGTTGTCAAGCGGCAGATGCCACGGAGTTCCAGCTTCAAAGTTGGGACCGGCTGTGGTAGTCTGCCGTCGTTGCGATGAAATGTATTGTCACGGCCGGGCCGACTTACGAGGAACTGGATGAAGTCCGGCGGCTGACCAATTTCTCCACGGGCACCGTGGGGACCGAATTGGCCAGTTTTCTGGCGGCCCGGGGGCATGAGGTCGTATTGCTCCGCGGCCATTATTCCACCTGCCCTGCGCCGCCCCCGGCGCTGGCGGAAGGCACGCACATTTTTACGACTACGGCGGACTTGTGTCAGCGGTTGCGCAGTCTCGGCCAAGGCAGGGCGGACGCGGTCTTTCACGCTGCGGCGGTCAGCGATTTTGCGTTTGGCAAAATCTGGCGGCGCTCGAAGGACGGCGCTCTTGAAGAAGTGCGATCGGCAAAAATCCCAACGGGCGAGGAAACGACGCTGGCCGAACTGGTCCCGACGCCAAAAATTATCGGCGAGTTGCGCGGATGGTTTCCCAACGCATTCCTGGCGGGCTGGAAATACGAGTTGGAAGGCGACTGCGCCCAGGCCCTCGCGCGGGGCGCGCGGCAGTTGGAGGCGAATCGCACCGACGTTTGCGTGGTCAATGGGCGCGCTTATGGAGACGGCTATGGATTGGTGACGGGGCCGGGGAAGTGCGACCATTTGTTGGACAAGGAAACGCTCTTTATCCGCCTGCTGGCGCTGGCGCGAATCAAAGTTCAAAGCTCCGCACCCGGCGCAGGCCCAAACGGTAGGGAAGCCAGCCAATGAGAACGGACAGAGTGGCGAAGCAAATCCAACTGATCACAATCCAGGAGACGGAGGCCTCGCCGCGCCAGCCCCAGGGCGAACCCATTGCCAGAAGAGTGACCGAGCCGACGATATAAAGGAAACTGAGCACCAGGCAAAGCGTGCCGCCAAAACCGCTGACGATTTTGGTCGGATTGTCCTCGCGAAAGTTGGGAAAGACGGCGCCCAGGCCGAGGGCCAGAGCCGTGAGGGTGAGGGTCATCGTGGCAATAATGAGAGCCAAATAGAGGGTGCGGTCCAGGGGCATATTCAACATCTCGCAGGAAAGCCAAATCAGGCTCAGTGTCACGCAGAGCGCCGCGCGGCTGGCGAGCCAGAATTTGGCGCGCAACACTTCGACCAGCCCCAAAGGGGCCATGCCGACAATCCACAGGCGCTTGCCCTCCAGGGAGAACTGCGGGAAGACAAACCGCGTGGTCAGCGTGGCCAGGTTCAGGGCGCAGGCGCCGAGGTTGAGATAGCAAACCAAATGGACCCAGAACGGGTTGGTCAGTGCCTGCGAGAAATGCCGGAGATTGATGATATAAACGCCCAGCAGTCCGAAAAGGACCAGGGTCTGCCCCCATTGCGTGGTGTCGCGCCAGAACATTCGCGCGTCTTTCACCAGCAGTGTCAGCACGTCGGGCGGGCCGCCGTGCAGAAGGCGGAAAACTCTTTCGACCGGGCCGACGGGATAATCGAATTGAGCGCGGCGCCGGCGCCAGCGGCGGAACCACGCCCAGCGAACGAAAATGCTCTCCCGGCTTTGGACGGTGGAATAGGCCTCGTAAAACAGCCTGCCGGTGCGGGTGAAGGTAAAATAGCCGAAGAACAGCACGTGGCTGAGCATGACAAGAAGAAAGAAAGCCGCCGAGGCCAGCGCGCCCTCGGCCCATTCCTGAACGCTGGTGGAGAGCCAGAAACTGGGCAGCCAGGGCCACTCGGAGAAATGCGTGCGCATGAGCAGCTTGTCCAGCGTCACCAGCACCCGCGTGTCGGACGATGTGTCGGTCAAGGTCTCCGGCCGGAACCAGATGGCCAGCAGTGGCAGAACAATCAGGCTGGTGATCACGGCCACGACCTGAAAGGTCCGGCGGTCCAAGTAACGGGCCAGGTTCAGCGCCACCCACGCGCCCGCAACGCCCGGCAGCACGATAAACATCGCCAGCGCCACCACTGTCATCAGATAGAAATGCCACGGGACGCCCCGGTTCAGCCCGTAGGCCGCCAGCAACGGCGCGATGAGGAACAGAAACGCCCATGAGGCGAGGACGGCCGACTCGATGAATTTCCAGCGGAAGATCGTCTGGGAGGAAATGGGGAGGGACACCAGAAAGGCGGTTTCGCGGTTGCGAAAAAAGTTGGTGTAGGCCACGACCAGATTGCTAAACAACAGAAGTATCAGCAGAAAGACAAACAGGAGCAGAAACAGGCGTTCGATCAGGATGCCGCCCAGCGCGGGGAAGTTATTCAAGAATTGCAGCCCGCGCCGAAAGAGCAGGAACGAAAGCGTTAAGTATGCGAAAACGAACAAGCCGATGAACGAGGCCAGCAGGGTCGAGGTGGCATGGACCGATTTGAGGCGGCGCCAGGACTGCAGGACATTGATCCGGACCAGCAGCCACAACTGGGAAATGGGCGGGGCGGCGCTTGGCGGCATGACTTGAAATTAACAACGAGCCGGGGAGAGGGAAAAGAAAAAACGTAACTGTTCACGCAGCGACAGCGCGCCGCGTCCAGCGGCGCAAGGGTAGGGACGCAGGAGTCAGCCTTCTTGTTCCCTCTCCCCGCGCACGGCGGGGAGAGGGTTAGGGAGAGGGGAGTTGGTTTTCCGAACTCCACTGGGTTTTGTTCCTCCGCATCCCGACCAACTGAACGATTAGCCGCTTTGACTCTTTGGACGGCCCCTCTCTCCAACTCTCTCCCCGCTCGCGGGGAGAGAGAGAACATCCCTGCCTGAATAGTTACGAAAAAACAAGCCGCTCACGAAGCGGTTTCCCGGGCTTTGAGGCGGTTGAGCAATTCGCCCGTTAACACCTCGTAGGCCGCGGCGGCGGGGTTGTATTTGTCGTAATGGATGATCGGTTTGCCAAAGCTGGGCGCCTCGGCCAGGCGGATGGAGCGCGGGATCACGGTGTCAAACACTAAAGGCCCGAAGTGTTGCCGCACTTCCTCCACCACTTGCGGCGCCAGCCGGGTCCGGCCGTCGAACATCGTCATCACCACGCCCAGAAGCTCCAGGCCCGGGTTGATGCCGCCCTGGCGCACCTGGCTGAGCACCCGGTGCGTCATGGAGATGCCCTCCAGCGAGTAGTACTCGCATTGCAGCGGGATGATCAGGTAGTCCGACGCGGCGAAGGCGTTGAGGGTGAGAATCCCCAGCGACGGCGGACAGTCAATTATAATAAAATCATGCCGCCCGGTGTCCGCCACCGGACGCAACAAGGCCGCCAGCCGGCGCAAATGGTTGTCCGCTCGCGCGATCTCCACCTCCGCCCCGCACATATCGACCTCGCTGGGGATGATCTCCAGGCCCTCGAAGGCGGTGGGGCGTATTTTGTCGGCGAGCGAGCCTTGGCCCAACAGCGGGCGGTAGGCGCTGGCCCCTTCAACCTTCTCCAGTCCCAGGCCGCTGGTGGAGTTGGCCTGGGGATCCAGGTCCAGCAAGAGCACCTTGCGGCCGACCTGCGCCAGGCAGGCGGAAAGGTTGATGCAGGTGGTGGTCTTTCCCACTCCGCCCTTTTGGTTGGCCACGGCAATGATTTTGGTCGGCACGCCCGCATTAAATCCCAATCCCGCCCGGCGGAAAAGAAATTTGCTGTGGATTTTGGGCCGCGGATGAAGCAACTTGCCCTGTATGAAATTCGTTCTCTCGACCCACAATGTCACCTTAACGAAGTCCATTGAAGATCATATCCTGAGCCGAATCGAAAAAGTTGAGCACATGGATCGTTATGTCACCAGCGCGCGTGTCACCCTGGAACATGACCATCTGAAGGTGCCGGAGCGCCAATTCTCCTGCTCCATCCGGCTGTCGGTGCCCGGTCCGGACCTCTTCGCCGCGGACCGGAAAAGCGACCTTTACGCGGCGATAGATCTTGTGGCCAAAAAGATCGAGCAGCAATTGCGCAAGCGCCACAACAAGTACAAAGCCCGCAAACACACCCTCGGCGCGCGTCGAAAGGAAAAGAGCGAGCTGGCGGACCTGTAACCGCGGGCCGGTTTCAAATCGGTCCCTCCGCCCCGTCATGCTGCTGCGCGCCCGCACCCTCCTGCCGGTTTCCAGCGCCCCTGTGGAAGACGCGGCGGTTCTACTGCGCCAAAATCGTGTCGCGGCCTTGGGGCGTTGGCGTGATCTGGCCCCGCGCGCGCGGGAGCCGGCCGTCGATTTGGGAGAGGTCATCTTGCTGCCGGGCTTGATCAACGCCCACTGCCACCTCGATTACACCGACATGATCGGACTGCCGCCCCAGAAAGAGTTTCCGGATTGGATCAAGGGCCTCCTGGCGCTCAAAGCGGCCGCCGGCTACAGCGATTACGCCCAGGCCTGGCTGCGCGGGGCGGCAATGCTCGCCCGCACGGGCACCACGACCGTGGCGGACATCGAAGCGGTGCCCGAATTGCTTCCCGATGTCTGGTCTTCCACCCCCTTGCGCGTCGTTTCGTTCCTCGAAATGACCAGCGTCAGGAGCCGCCCCAAACGGGGCGAAATCCTGCGCGAGGCCGCCGCCCGCGTCAAGGGCCTGCCGCCGGCGCGGGGTGGCGCGGGTCTCTCGCCGCATGCCCTTTACTCGACCGTACCCCTATTGTTGACACAAACCGCCAAACTGGCGCGGCGGCGCCACTGGCGCGTAACCACGCACCTGGCCGAATCGCTGGCCGAGCAGGAAATGTATCTCCATCGCCGCGGCTCGTTATTTGACTGGCTTAAAAACCAGCGCGACATGTCCGACTGCGGCCGCGGCTCGCCCGTCCAGCAGGCGCGCCGTTGCGGGTTGTTGGGGGATAACTTCCTGGCCGTTCACGCCAACTATCTGGACTCCGCGGACATCGCGGCCCTGGCGGAGAGCGGCTCCAGCGTCGCGCATTGCCCGCGCAGCCACGCCTACTTTCAGCACGCGCCCTTCTCCTTCGCCAAGCTGGCCGCCGCCGGCGTCAACGTCTGCCTGGGCACCGACAGCCTTGCCAGCGTCCTGCCCAGAGGCCGCGCAAAAATCGAACTCAACATGTTTGCCGAGATGCGCGCCTTTGCCGGGGCCTATCCCGGCGTTGCGCCCAGAACCATCGTTGGCATGGCGACCCGGGCTGGCGCGCGGGCTTTGGGCTGGCAGGACCGCGCAGGTGGCATTTTTGAAAACAGCCTGGCTGATTTGATCGCGGTCCCCTTCCACGGCAAAACAGAAGATGCCTGGGAGGCGGTCGTTCATGACACCGGCGATGTCGCCGTTTCGATGATTGACGGCCAATGGGCACTCGCCCCGCCCGTTCCCGGCGCAGCCCTATAGCTTCGGGGCAAGGAATTCTTCGAGCTTGGCCGCATCGGCGGCGAAATTGCGGATGCCCTCGGCCAGTTTCTCCGTCGCCATCGCGTTTTCATTCAGCATCCAGCGGAAGGCCTTTTCGTCGATGGAAATCTTCTTCAATTTGGCGTCCTTGCTGGCTTGCGGCGACAATTTGCGCTCGACCGGGTCGGTGCCGTTCTTCAATTCGCCCAGCAACTCGGGGCTGATGGTGAGCAAATCGCACCCGGCCAATTCGAGCACTTCGGCTTTGCTGCGGAAGCTGGCGCCCATGACTTCGGTCGGATACCCAAAGGTCTTGTAATAGGCGTAAATCTCGCGCACCGACACCACCCCCGGGTCTTCGGACGGCGCGTAATCCCTCTTGTTGGCCTTTTTGTGCCAATCAAGTATCCGCCCGACAAACGGGGAAATCAATTTCGCCCCCGCCTCCGCCGCGCCGATGGCCTGCGCGATGGAGAACAACAGGGTCATATTGCACTGAATCCCCTCCTTTTGCAGCACGCGCGCCGCCTGGATGCCCTCCCAGGTCGTCGCCAGCTTGATCAACACCCGTTGGCGCGGAATGCCCGCCTTCGCGTAACGCTCGATAAAGCCGCGCCCCTCCGCCACCAGCGCCTCCGCGTCGAAAGCGATCCGCGCGCTCGTCTCGGTCGAAACCCGGCCCGGCACGATTTTCAAAATCTCAAGCCCGAACAATACCAGCAACTCCCTCATCGTATCATCGAGGGAGCGACCGCTTTTCCGGCTGTCCTGGACCGCGCGCTCGACCAGCGATTGGTACTCCGGCTTGGTCGCAGCCTTGAGGATGAGGGTGGGATTGGTCGTGGCGTCTTCCGGCCCGTACTCCTTGATCTGGGCGAAATCGCCCGTATCGGCGACGACCCTGGTGAATTTCTTCAATTGCTCAAGCTGGTTCAGTCCGGGAACGGACTGGGCCGGTTGAGATGTTTTAGCGGTGGCGATTGCATTCATAACAACATTCTCCGGGAGAAAACTGCCGCATTTTCCTGCCCCGCGCAACGGCAAATTGCTTGGCGTGTTCTGTCACCGCGGCAGGGCCGCGAGCGATGAACTGGCGATTCCGCAGCACTCGAACGAACGAAATCCAATTCTTATTATCACCATTCAATTTTATTCGAGGTCCGCGGGAGCGCGGACTGCGGACGCTTTGGCAAGCCGGTTTTGTTCCTGGACTTCTTCTTTGCTGTAACAGTTTACGAAATAGCCCGCTGGCCGGACTGGAATAGGGTTGATCGGGGGAACTTCCTGCAAAATGAATCGGTGCTCTCCGCGCACGATGTACACGGTTTGGCCCTTTCGGGCTTTTTCCACCAGCCGTCCCAGATCGGTTTTGGCGGTGCTCAGGCTGAAGCTGTCCGACCGCAAATCGAGTTTCCTTCTTCGGAGCGAACGATTCGCAGCTTTCATAGGCTGACCGTAGGCTGTTCGTGGCCTGGCGTCGAGTGGTTTCTCAGGACCTTGACGCCAACGGGCGCACGACAAAACTCTTCTCGAGGCTCAAGAGACCGGGATTTCCTGCTGACGTACATCTAGAGTTATAGATAGTTGCCCCCTTTGTTTCCTTCGTTTCCTTCTGTTAAGCTGTTCGCTGCCCGGTTGGCACCCGGCAGGATCATTCGAGGTGGACCTCAATGGCCGCGTCAATCGCGTGGCGGCTCAACTCGTCAGCTTTCTGGAAGAGCAGATGCACGGGCCAGCTATACACCAAGCAAACGAAGAAAGGTCATGCACCCGCCAGAGTCCAGCCCAGTCAGGGGCTCGCAGGCGCTCGCCCCTCCCGAGGTTCCGAACTGGCTTGACGCCAACTCAGTCCCCGAACGTTTCACCAAATCCGCCCTTCTCGGCATCGCGCGCATTGAGGATTTGGCTTAGGTGAACCCGTGTAATCCTTCCTTGGAACGGTGGCCCCGCGTTGTTAGCCTCTGCCCGTGCTCATTGCTTTCACAAAGATGAACGGCGCGGGGAACGATTTTATCGTCATCGACAATCGGTCCCGCGACATCCGGCTTCAACCGGCCCAGATTTCCCGGTTGTGCGACCGCCACCGGGGCGCGGGCGCCGACGGCGTCATCCTTCTCGTGCGGTGCGAATCGGGACGGGCCGATTGGGCGTGGGACTTTTACAACAGCGACGGCAGCGCGGCGGAAATGTGCGGCAATGGCGCCCGCTGTTTCGCCCGTTTTGTCCGGCGCTTGACCGGCGAAGCGGCGGCAATTCGCTTTGAAACACGCGCGGGCATCGTCACCGCCCAATTCAACGGCGAGGCGGTGAAGGTGAGCCTGACCGCGCCCCGCGATTTGCGCCTCAACGAAGAGATTTCGCTAAGCATCGGCCAGTCGGCTGTCCATTCGCTCAACACCGGCGTTCCGCACGCCGTCCTGTTTGTGGCCGACGCCGACAAGGCGATGGTTCAGTCGCTCGGCGCGGAAATCCGCAATCATCCGCGCTTTGCGCCGCGCGGGACCAACGTCAATTTCGTCCAGGTCCTCGGCCCCAATTCCATCCGCGTGCGCACCTACGAGCGCGGCGTCGAAGGCGAGACCCTGGCCTGCGGCACGGGTGTGACGGCCTCGGCCTTGGTCGCGTCGGCTCTGCGCGGGTTCACCTCGCCGGTGCGGGTGCGGGTGCAAGGAGGCGACGTGCTGGAGGTGAGTTTCGAGGGCGGGAACGGCCAGTTCGAGAACGTCGGTTTAAGCGGGCCGGCGGATTTTGTGTTCGAGGGAAGGATGGAGGTGTAATGGAGAGCGCGCCCCAGCCGTACGCCATTCTGCGGAACCGGGATTATTTATGTTACTTGACTGGCCGTTTTGTCGCCTCCTTTGGACAGCAGATGCTGACGGTCGCGGTGGGATGGGAACTTTATGAGCGAACTCATTCCTCCCTCGCGCTGGGCCTGGTGGGCTTGACGGCTTTCCTGCCCCAGGTGGCGATGACCCTTCCCGCCGGGCACGTCGCCGATACGCGGGAGCGCAAGAAGGTCATCATCGCCATGCAGGCGGTCCTGGCCTGCGCCTCGCTCGGCCTGGCCGTCATTTCGTGGAAACAAGCGCCGGTGTTGTGGGTTTATATTTGCCTTTCGTGCGCGGGCGTGGCGCGAACGTTTCTGTGGTCGGCCAGCGCCTCGTTTTTGCCGCAATTGGTGGCGCGCGAGGAGTTCCCGCTGGCCATGACGTGGTCGTCGAGCACCTTTCAATTCTCGGCGGTCACCGGCCCGGCCGCGGGCGGAGCGATCATCGCGCTGACGCACAGGGCGGCGCCGGTTTACGTCTTTAACGCGGTGGCCGCGGTGGTTTGTTTGGGCTTGATCTGCCTGGTGCGCACCCATCACAAGCCGCCGCCCAACGAGGGCTTCTCCATGGACACCGTCTTGGGCGGCTTCCGTTTTGTTTTCAATCACCGCGTCATACTGGGGGTGATTACGCTGGACATGTTCGCCGTTTTGTTTGGGGGCGCCACCGCCTTGCTGCCCGTTTATGCCAAGGACATCCTGCGCGTCGGGCCGCAGGGCCTGGGGCTTTTGCAGGCGGCGTTGCCGGTCGGCTCAGCGCTCTGCGCGGTGATCATGGCCCACCGCCACCCCATGAAAAAAGCCGGCTGGTCGATGATTTGGGCGGTAACGGTCTTCGGCCTGGCGACGGTTGGGTTCGGCTATTCGAAATGGTTTTGGCTCTCGCTGCTGATGCTCTTCCTGTGCGGCTTTGCCGACAACGTCAGCATCATCGTCCGCCACACCCTGGTGCAGCTTTTGACGCCCGACGCGATGCGCGGGCGCGTTTCGTCTGTCAACAACCTTTTCATCGGCACTTCCAACGAGTTGGGCGGATTCGAGTCCGGCCTGGTCAGCTACTGTTTCGGCCCGGTCTTCTCGGTGGTTTCCGGCGGGATCGCGACGGTCTTGGTGGTGATTGCGGTGGCGTGGATGTGGCCGGAAATCCCGCGTTTTGGCCCCCTGGTGCAAAAGGAATGACAACCAGCCCGCTTCGATGACCCGCTAAGCGATAATCAAGCGTAGCCGGGTTCGTTGCCCGGTTTCCACTTGATGTTGCACCCAATGCTCGGCGTTTGGACGGGTGCCACCGGCTTGCCGCCCAGCACGGCATCCACCGCCGCCCGCAAGTCCTTTCCCGTCACCGGCACGCCGTTTCCCGGCCGGCTGGCGTCGAATTGGCCCCGATAGACCAGCTTCCGGCCTTTGTCAAACAGGTATATGTCCGGCGTGCAGGCCGCCTTGTAGGCCTTGGCCACTGCTTGCGACGCGTCATAAAGGTAGGGAAACGTGTAGCCCGCGGCCTTGGCTTCCTGCGCCATCCGCGCCGGGCTGTCCTCCGGATGCGTCTCGATGTCATTCGCGCTGATGGCCACGATGGCCGCCCCGCGCTTCTGATACTCCCGGCCAAACTCCGCCAGCCCGGATCGAATATGCCTGACGTAGGGACAATGATTGCAGATAAACATGACGACAAGCGCCGGGGCGGACGCAAAATCCGCCAGCGCGACGGTTTTTCCGTTGGTATCAGGCAGCCGGAAGTCCGGCGCCGCGGTTCCCAGCGCCAACATGGTCGATGGTGTCAAAGCCATGCCGCAAATCTGCCACCACTGATCTTCACCGTCAATCCTCTCAGCGAATTGACTCCCTCTCGCGCTCAAAAATGGGTCAAGGGAATGTTTGTCAAGGGAATGGGAATTCATTCCACTCTGAAATTCATTCCCTTGAGAGACATTCCACTGCCATTTTTACAACCCAACCCACCCCCCGGCGATCCCCCACACACCGTTGATTGATCGGTGTCAATCTGGGCTCGTCGGTGCCTCAAAAAAACTTCAGAGATTCTGCATTTTTTCCCCCAGTCGGTTTTTCTCCCTCGTGAAAATGTGATCAACTCCTGCGCGTGAGGACAACTATGCTTGCCCGCCAACTCGTCCGCCGTAGCTTTAGCGGAGGAGGAAGCCTTGGCAAAGGCGGGTCCATCGCTTGGCGCCGCTCGCCGGGCCGCCGCCGCTGCCGCGCTTGGTGCGCCGCAACGGCCTTCCGTGTCGTCGGAATCCTCACTCCGCGTTCCCAAGAGCCTGCCTCGGACTTTAACGCAATGGCGCAGCGACGCAAAGCCGCGAAGCAAATTACAAATGACAAATTCTCAATTCCCAATATCACTGTGCAATCGACAGACCTTGCGCATTTTGGACACGGCCTTTCCTCCTCTGTGTTCTCGACGCGCTCCTGTTCAAAGTCTTTGGCTGCGCCTTTGCTCCTTGGCGTCTTGGCGTTATTCACTTCCCGAGCCGCCACGGACGCCCCGCCCGGCGCCCGCTCCGCCGCCATTCCACTCCCCTCCTAATCCTAATCTTAATCCTAATCTCCACTCCTTTAATGACCCTGCGGTTTCATGGCTGGCAAGGTCCAAAATTTTCAAAAAAGCCCACAATTGCTGCTATTTGCGCCCCATTGCCAACCCACCGATTCTTTACCAGTTCCACTCGCTGCGGCTCACAAGCTTTTGCAAAGGCGGAAATTAGAGTTGAAAAAACCCGCGCAGAATCTTGCCGCCGCGCCTGGTCCGTGGCTTTCCCCAACCCTCAACCCGGCATTCTCCGCATTCCACGCTGCATTTCCATCTCCGTCTCCATCAACACCTTGCGTGCGCAACCTCACTATCTCAACAAGAATAAGATACTCTTATTTAAATGCACTGTTGCCTCGTCAACATTAGCGGCACTGCTAAACTATTAACACTAATTTGAAATTCCGCCAAAATCTATGCACGACAGACCTTCTCCTCGCCCGCCACAATTGGGTTGCCGCGCCGATGAATTGTGCGACAATGATCCCGTGGCACCTGACCAGCAGCGTTCGCAATGTGACCGCCGTGCTTTTCTCCGGCTTGGCGCCGCCTTCGCCGTCGGCGCGCCTCTGGCGGCGGGCTGGACGCGGGCCTTTGGCGGGCCGGCTGTCCTTGCCCCCGAAGCGCGCTCCAGGGCCGCTGTCGCCATCGTCTCCTGCAAAACTTATGGGCCGGAGGTCAAACCCGCCTTGCGCCAATGTTTCGATCTGCTCGGCGGCGTGGAAAAACTGGTCCGCAACAAAACGGTCACCATCAAACTCAATTTGACCGGGACGAATTTTACCTGGTTCCTGGGCAGGCCGGTCGGCGAAACCTACATGACCCATAGCGCCACCGTCATGGCGCTGCTCGCCCTGCTGTTTGATTCCGGCGCGGCCCGCGTCCGCCTGGCGGAATCAACGGAAAGCCACGCCGATTTGCAAACGAGCCTCGACTCCGCCGGATGGGACGTCAAGGCCCTTAGCGCCTTGGGCAAGGTCGAGTATGAAAACACCCGCAACCTCGGCGCGGCCAAATCCTACAGCACGCTGCGGGTGCCCTTCGGCGGCTACATGTTCTCCTCATTCGATTTAAACCACTCCTACCACGACACCGACGTGATGGTTTCGCTGGCCAAACTCAAGCGCCACCTCACCGCCGGCGTCACGCTTTCGATGAAAAACTGCTTTGGCCTCACGCCCACCTCGCTCTACGGCGCGGAGGCGGGCCGTGAATCCGCCACCGAGGGCCGCGTGCCCCTGCACGACCCCGCCGGCTTTGAACATCTCAAATTGCCGGGGCTTAAGCCCGGCGTTCCCTACCGCGACCCTTTTTCACGGGTGCCGCGCATCGTCGTCGATGTGTGCGCCGCCCGGCCCATTGATCTTGCTATTGTTGACGGCATTTCCGCCATGACGGGCGGCGAAGGCCCGTGGTGCGGCCAGGCCTCCGTGATCAAGCCGACAAATCCCGGCGTGCTCATCGCGGGGCGCAACGCCGTTTCGACCGACGCGGTGGCGACGGCGGTGATGGGCTACGACCCGAGGGCGGCGCGCGGAACGCGCCCCTTCGAGTATTGCGACAATTTCCTGCTGCTGGCCGAGAGCGCCGGTCTGGGGAGCGCCGATCTGGGGCAAATCGACGCGCGCGGCGTGGCCATCGGCAAGGCGCGCTATCCTTATGATTGACAGCAGCGGTGGCGACGGCGCCCGCCTTCTCGGCCTGGAAATCGGCGGCACCAAACTCCAGCTCTGTGCCGGAGACCACCAGGGTCGCGTCCAGGAGCGAATCCGCCTGGCCGTTGACGCTTCGGCCGGCGGTCCCGGCATCCGCTCCCAACTCGAAGGCGCTGTTCCCGAATTGGCCGGCCGCGTCCGCCCATCCGCCGTCGGAGTTGGTTTTGGCGGGCCGGTCGATTGGAGAACGGGCCGGATTTGTTGCTCGCATCAGGTTGAAGGCTGGGCCGGGTTCCCGCTCGCTTCGTGGCTCTCCGCTCTGGCGCGCGCGCCCGTTTTTGTGGACAACGACGCCAACGTGGGCGCGCTGGGCGAGGCCCGGCATGGCGCCGGCGCCGGCTTCAACCCGGTTTTCTACGTGACACTGGGCAGCGGTGTCGGCGGCGGACTGGTAGTGGATGGAAATATCTTCCACGGCGCGCCGCCGGGCGAATCGGAAATTGGGCACCTTCGCCTGGATCGCTCAGGCACACTGGTCGAGTCCCGCTGCTCCGGCTGGGCCGTCGATGCCCGAATCGCCGCCGCCGTGGCGCAACATCCCGACAGCGCGCTGGCCCGTTGCGTCGGCGGGGCGGCCCGCCACCAGGCCCGGTTCCTGGGCGCGGCGCTGGCGCAAGGCGACCCACTCGCCGCGGCGATTTTGGAGGAAACGGCGCAAGACCTGTCTTTCGGGCTTTCGCACGTGGCGCACCTGTTCCATCCGCAAGTCATCGTGTTGGGCGGCGGTTTGGCGCTGGTCGGGGAACCGTTGCGCGCGGCGGTCGCGCGGTGCCTGCCGCCTCTCCTCATGAAGGCCTTCGCGCCCGGCCCCAAAATTGCCCTTGCCCGCCTGGCGGAGGACGCGGTGCCGCTGGGCGCCTTGTGTCTGGCGGCGGCTCGGTTAGACTCAGACAAATGAAGCAGTGGATTTCTGATTGCATCACGGCATAAGCCGCCGCCATGCCCGCGACCGAACAGATTCGCAAGAAGGTGGGCGATCTGCCCCATAAGCCGGGCGTCTATCTAATGAAGGACCGGTTCGGCACTGTCATCTACGTCGGCAAGGCGCGCGATTTGCGCAAACGGGTCAGCACCTATTTCCAGCCGTCACGCCGTCGCGGCTGGGACTTGAAATTCAATGCCTTGGTCGAAGCCATTCACGACCTGGACACCTATACCGTGCGCAGCGAACCGGAAGCGCTCCTGCTGGAAGGCAAGCTCATCAAAGAATACCATCCGCGCTACAACATCAGTTTCCGCGACGACAAACGGTTTCTTCTTATCAAGGTCAATCTTAACGATCCCATTCCGCGTTTCATGATGACCCGCTTGCGCCAGGAGGATGGCGCCCGCTACTTCGGTCCCTTCGCGCACTCGGCCGCCGCCCGCCACACCCTGACGCTGGCGCGGCGCAAGTTCAACCTGCGCGGCTGCCGCCCCTTGAAACCCGGCGAGGAAGATTACAAACACTGCCTCTACGGCCACCTCAAATACTGCACCGCTCCCTGCATCGGCAACGTCTCGCCCGAGGACTACCGCCGCCAGGTGGAAGCCGCGTGCGAATTCCTGGACGGCCAGACCGGCGAAATGGAGCGCGAACTGGAGGCGCAAATGAAAAAAGCGGCCGCGGCGGAAGATTTCGAAAAGGCGGCCCAATTCCGCGACGCCCTGGAGGACCTCCGGCACACCACGCAAAAGACCAAGAAATTCCCGCGCATCCCCTACACCCTGCCAGTCGCCATCGACCCGCAACGCGATCTGGCCGAACTGGCAAAGGCCCTCTCCTTGCCGGCCAACCCCGTTCGCATTGAGGGCTTCGACATCTCCAACATCAGCGGCACCTTTGCCGTCGCCTCCATGGTCAACTTCCGCGACGGCAGGGCCGACCGCTCCAATTACCGTCTCTTCCGCATCAAGACGGTCACCGGCCAGGACGACTTCGCCTGCATGGCGGAAACGGTGCGGCGGCGCTACTCGCGCCTGGCCCGGGAGGCGCCGGATGGCCTGCCGGATTTAATTGTTATTGACGGCGGCAAAGGCCAGCTCAACGCCGCCTGCGCCGAGCTGGCCGCGCTGGGGTTGGACCGCATTCCCGTCATCGGCCTGGCCAAGGAATTCGAGGACATCTACCGGCCCGGGTTGAGCGAACCTCTCCAGTTGAGCCGCGAGTCGGGCGCGCTGAAGCTGCTGCAACGGGTGCGCGACGAATCGCATCGTTTTGCCAACACCTACAACGCGCGCCTCCGCCTCAAAAAGATTTCCGAGAGCATACTGGACGAGTTTCCCGGCATCGGCCAGAGCCGCAAAGCCGCCCTCCTGAAAAAATTTGGTTCGGTCCAGCGCCTGCGCATCGCCACGGCTGAGGACATTGCCGCCGTCCCCGGTTTTGGAGGAAGGACCGCGCTGGAGTTGAAAAAATTCCTCCAGGCCCGCACGGTTTTACCGCGTTGAAGGCGCAATGACAGACTGTCAAACAAAGCCGTTCAGCGCACCCACTCGGGAACTTTTTCCAGCGCCCAGATTTCCTCCAGGCGCTGACGCCGGCGCACCACCGCGGCCCGCGCGCGATCAACCAGGACTTCCGCCGCCAGGGGGCGCGTATTGTAATTGGAGGCCATGACGAATCCATACGCGCCGGCGCTGAGCACCGCCAGGTAATCGCCCTCGCGCGCCTTTGGCAGCAGCCGCCCCTTGCAAAAGAAATCGCCCGATTCACAGACAGGACCGACGACATCCGACCTGACCAGCGGGCCGGGGCGCCGCGAGACGGGAACAATTTCATGATAGGCATCGTAAAAGGCCGGGCGAATCAGGTCGTTCATCGCCGCATCGACGATGACAAAATGCTTGCGGCCCGTTTGCTTGACGTATTCGACGCGGGTGACGAGGATGCCGGCGTTGCCCACGATAAAACGCCCCGGCTCGAGCAGGATTCTCAAGCCGCAGTCCAGCAGCAGCGGTTCCAGCCGCGCGCCATAACTGGCCGGCGTCAAGAGGCCCCTGGCGGCGGGGGATTGCCACCATTCGGGCGAACCGCTGGCCAGGGCGAACTGATAGACAATGCCCAGCCCGCCGCCAATGCTGAAGAATTCCAGGCCATGCCGCTCCGCCAGACGGCGCACCAGCGGCAGGACCTTCTTGACAGCCATTTCGAACGGCGCGACGGATGTCAATTGGGAGCCGATGTGCATCTGGATGCCGCGCCAGCGCAGGTTTTTGAGCCGGGCGGCGCGGGCATAGACGCCTTCCACCTGCTCCAGTTGGATGCCGAATTTGTCCTCGTAAGTTCCCGTCCGGATTTTGGCATGCGTATGGGCATCGACGCCGGGGTTGATCCGCACCGCGACGGGCGCGATTTGGCGCAGCCGCGCCGCCACCCGGTTGATGCGCGCCAGTTCCGGCTCGCTTTCCGCGTTCAAGCAATAAATTTTCCGCCGCAGGGCGAACTCGATCTCCGCTTCCGTCTTGCCCACGCCGGCGAAGACGCATTTGGCCGGGTCGCCGCCGGCGGCGATGACGCGGCCCAATTCGCCCTGGCTGACAATATCGAAACCGGCGCCCAGGCCGGCGAGCAGGCCGAGGAGGGCCAGGTTGGAATTAGCCTTGACTGCAAAGCAGATACGATGGTCCACCCGCGCCAGGGCCGCGTCCAGCTTCTGAAAATGCCCCGCCACGGTCTGCCGCGAATAGACATAAAGGGGGGTGCCGTGCCGGGCGGCCAGTTGCCTGACCGGCATCCGTTCGCAAAAGAGCTCGCCGTTCCGGTAATAAAAAGAATGCATCGATCCATTCTAAATGGCGGCCAACATCTGTCAAAATAAAAATCCCGCCAGTCCACCGGGGCGCTTTTCACTTTTTTGAACGCCTCTTTTGTGGAGCGCGGTGGCAGAGCGTAGCGGCGACACCGCTTTCGACTTTACAGAGGCGCTCGGAACCTCCGAGGCGGCTGAAATCGCGTCGCGTCAAAGCGGCGTCGCGCCCGTGTTCCCTCTTGCCGCCGCACTCCATATCAAACCGCCCCTGGCGGCGGCAAGTCGAAAAAACCGAAATGGACCCCACGGGCCGGCGGCGAAGAAGGGTCTGAAGGTCAAGGCTCGGCCAGGATCTTGGCCCGTTGCGTATGGTACTCCAACGGTGTGATTTCGTCGGCGTTATAGCGGCGCAACAAATCGGCCAGCTTTTGTTCCCTGGTCAGCGCTCCGCTGGCGGCGGGGGCGGGTTTGGCGGGCGCAGCGGTGAGAGCGGGTTTGGCGGGCGCGGCGGCGGTGCGCATCTGCGCTTCCTTCTGCAGCTTTTGGACCCGGCGAGCGACTTCCTCCTGGGCCTTCTTGCGGTCGGCGGCATTGGCGGCGGCTTTCTTGGCGGCTTGCTCTTGTTGGGCGGCGGCGTTGGCGGCGGCCTTCCTGGCTTGGTCTTGTTGGGCGGCGGCGTTGGCGGCGGCCTTCTTGGCTTGGTCTTGTTGGGCGGCGGCGTTGGCGGCGGCCTTCTTGGCGGCTTGCTCTTGCTGGGCGGCGGCATTGGCGGCGGCCAGCTTCTTTTCCTCTTCCGCTTTCTTGAGGCGGTCGGCGGCTTTCTTTTCCTCCTCAGCGTGTTTGGCTGCCGCGGCGGCTTCCTTGAGCGCCTTCTCCTCCTGCGCTTTGGCCTCGGCGGCGCGGCGCTCTTCCTCGGCGCGCTGCTGGCGGGCCGCTTCTTCTTGGGCCGCTTTTTCGGCCCGCGCCTTTTCCGCCTCTTTTCTGGCTTGAATCTGCTGCGCCTTGATTTGGGCCGCTGTCTCCTCCGGGCTTGGCCCCGTCGGCGCGCTTAAATTCTTTTCTTGTTGACGAAGCGCTTCCAGCGCCTGGTCGGCGGTCCCGACAACAGGCGCGGGCGCCGCGGGAGCGGGTCCGTGTTCCGCCTTGCGCAACGCCTCCAGGGCCTGGTCGCCGGTCCCCACTTGCGCCGTGGCCGGGAGCCGGACGGGCGTGGGCGCGGCGGGGGCGGGGGCGTGTTCGGCCTTGCGCAGTGCCTCCAATGCCTGATCGCTGGTTCCGCCTTGCACAGTGGCCGGCGGTGGAGTGGGCGCGGGTGCGGCGGGCGCGGGGCCGTGTTCAGCCTTGCGCAATGCCTCCAGCGCCTGCTCGGAAGTCCCCAAGGCCGCCGTCACCGGGGCGGGGGCGGGAGTGGGTGCGGGACCATGTTCAGCTATGCGCAATGCCTCCAATGCCCGGGCGAGGGCCGCGGAGTCGATGCCGGCGGCGCGAGGAACCGCGGGAGCGGGTTGGGCCGGGACGCCGCTGGTTTCGGCTTGGCGCAACGCTACCAGAGCTTTTGCTTGGTCGTCAGGACCGGGGGCGGCGGGTTGCCCTTGCGTCGCAACCACAAACGCGACACCGCCACAAAAGACCACAAGGGGAATCTTTCGGTTACTCATACCAATTGATTAAACGAAAGCGGCGCCGAAATCAACTTCGATTTCGAGTTTACTTCACCCCCGCGGGACCCCCGCATTCCCGCCGGAATTGCGCGCTCCAGGACGCCGGCCACGGATAAAGCACCACCGACCGCAGAATCAAGGAGCGAACTTCCGGGCGGCTGACTTTCACGCGCCGCGTGGCGTCAAGCATGTTTTCCTGCCGCAGTTTCCGCAGCGTCCGCGCGCCAATCAACAGCGGCCACGCGCAAGCCAGACGCAGCCGCACTTGGGACGTGGGCAGCAGGCCGGTGTATTCCCAGCCGGCGGCCAGATGGTCTTGAGCGATGCCGAGAAACTCTTCATAGACGGGACGCAACCGCGGTTCATTTCCCGCGTCGAGTAGATCGGCCGGCGCCAGGCCCGCCGCCGCCAGCGATTGCCTCGGAAGGTAGCAGCGCCCCTGGCGCAAATCGCGCGGGAGATCGCGCAGGATATTGACCAGTTGCAGCCCCTTGCCGAATCGGACGCCCCTGGAGAGCATCGCGCCGTCGTCCAGCGCCGCCAGCGGAAACACATGCGCGCGGCACATCCTGGTCCAGAATTCTCCCACGCATCCCGCCACCCGATAGGTGTAGTCATCCAATTCGTCGCCGCTCTCCAGGGCCACAATGCGATCAGGCGCGGCGGCGCGGAACCGCCGCAAATCCAATTCTTGACCGCTAATGATGATGTCCAGAACCTTGCGCACTTGGCGGCGGTCCGCTTCCGGCAAATCGTCCAGCAACCGCAGACTCTCCTCGCACCGTTCCAACAACAGCCCCTCCGCCGTCGATGGCTGCCGCCGGCACAGGCGCGCCAGGGACAGCGGACCGCTTTCCGTCCCCGAAATCCTCCGCCGCAAGGCTGACAGGGCCTCCAGGCGGGATTCGACCGCCACCAACTCCGTGTCGGCCACGGTGTCGGTCGTGCGGGCCAGCAGGTAGGCCAGCCCGATTTGGGGCCGCACGGCGGACGGAAGCGCCCGCACGGTCAAGTAAAACGACCGCGACACGTCGCGCAGCAGAGATGTCAACAATGGGTCCGACACGGGGCGGGCCGGCGGGTCAGGAGCCGGAGAGGGTTCTGCGCCAGCGGGCCAGTTGGCGGGCCACCTGGCGCGGACCGGGGGCGCCCACCAAATTGCGCCGGGCCAGCGCTGTTTTTAAATCGAACACCCTCAGCGCGTCGGCGTCGAACGCGGGGTCGATAAGCCGCAATTCCTTGATCGTCAATTGATGGAGCGGCCGGCCGAGCCGTTCGGCCGCGGCCACGGCGGCGCCGACCGTGTGATGGGCCTGGCGGAAGGGCATGCCTTTGCGCACCAGCCAATCGGCCAGGTCGGTCGCCAGGAGCGCCGGATCGGCGGCGGCCGCGCGGCAACTGCCGGCATTGACGGTGGTGTTCTCGACCATCGCGGCGGTCAGGCGCGTGGCGGCGCGCACAGTGTCAGCCGAGTCAAAGAGCCGCTCCTTGTCCTCCTGCAAGTCGCGGTTGTAGGTCATCGGCAGCCCCTTCAGCAGCGTCAGCAGCGCCATCAGATTGCCGAATACACGCCCCGCCTTGCCGCGCGTCAATTCCGCCACGTCCGGGTTCCTCTTCTGCGGCATGAGGGACGAGCCGGTGGTGTAAGCGTCGGCCACCGTTACGAAATGAAACTCCGCGCTGGCCCAAAAAATCCAGTCCTCCGCCAGGCGCGAGAGATGGGCCGCCAACAACGCCGCTGCGGCGCAAAACTCGACCGCGAAATCACGGTCGCTCACCGCGTCCATCGAGTTTTGCGTCAGGCGCGCCTTGCCCTTCTTGTCCACAAACCCCAGCGACTTCGCCACCATCTCGCGGTCCAGCGGGAGGGTCGAACCGGCCAGCGCGCCGCTGCCCAGCGGACACACATTGGCGCGGTGAAAACAATCCGCCAGCCGTCCGCTGTCCCGCTCCAGCATCTCCACGTACGCCAGCAAATGATGGGCGAATAAGACCGGCTGGGCGCGCTGCAAATGCGTGTAACCCGGCAGAACGACCTCGCTGTTCCGGGCCGCCAGGGCAACAAGGGCCCTCTGCAGCAGGCGAATCTCCCGGCTCAATTCGATGATTTCATCGCGCACCCACATCCGCATATCCAGGGCGACCTGGTCGTTGCGCGAACGGCCGCTGTGCAATTTGGCCCCCGCGGGAACGCGCCGGGTCAGCTCCGCTTCGATGTTCATGTGAACGTCTTCCAATTCCTCTTTCCAGCGGAAGTGATCTTCGCGGATTTCCTGGGCGATGGTATCGAGCGCGCTTTCGATTCGGGCCAATTCCGCCTTGGTGAGCACGCCGATCTTTTGCAGCATCGCCGCGTGGGCCAGCGAGCCTAAAATGTCGTGTTCCCACAGCCGCCAATCAAAGGAGACCGACTGCGTAAACCGCGCCGCGTCGGCGGCGGGACCACTGGCGAAGCGGCCGCTGCGCGAAACTGGAGCGTGTTGATTCACTTGTCACGGCACTGTGCTGGCAATCCCCCGGAAAGTCACGCCAGAAAGACAGCCGCGGTTGCAATTTGGCCCCCGATGCGCTTACACTCTGCCCCATGCTCTGACCTCCGTGACCGTGCGCGTGCCGCTCATCGCGGAAATGCTTTGGATTTGGATGTGCTTTTGACAGCAACCTGAATGCACTTACAAGGCGAACTGAATTTTCAAGCTCGCGGCGCGGCCGCGGGCCACGCCCAGTGGGTGGCTCTCCGTCAGATGGCGGTCGAGGAGGCGGCGCGGAAACTCAATCTTCCTGTGGGCCATCCCTCGGAAGTCTGGCTGCGAGGCGGCATCCGCTTGCGCGGCACCCTCCGCCTGGCCGAACAATTGCTCTTCATCGAGGAAGCCCGCGTGCGCGATCTTCCGCTTTTGCTCGACGGCGTCTCTTTCACCTATGCCGAAATCGAGTCCTGCGTCCGGCTGGATTGATCCGTCAGGAAAGGGCGGCCCGGAGTCGCCGGGCAGCGCATTTCTTCTTTTTGGGTGCCTCTTTTGTGGAGTGCGGTGGCAAAGCGTAGCGGCGACACCGCTTTCGACTTTACAGATGCGCTCGGAACTTCCGAGGCGGCTGAAATCGCGTCGCGTCAAAGCGGCGTCGCGCCCGTGTTCCCTCTTGCCGCCGCAGTCCATATTCAACCGCCCCCGGCGGCGGCAAATCGGAAAAAATCAAATGCACCCTCCGCCGGGCGGACGTTGTTTCTGCGCTTGATTTAACTGGCTGAGTTTTAGAGGATTGCGCTTGCGGGCGCGCGGGCTTGATTCCCTTCACCCGCTCCAGAGCCATGTTATTCCCAGCGGGGTCATATTGCGCATTGCGAAGAGCCTGGCGGATTGTCGTTGGCGCCGCCATTCTGTTCATATCTGTTGTGACCGCTCCTGCCGCCGAACGCCCCTTGCACCTGAATCTTCGCAGCCTGGAACGGACCGATGCCGGAACAGACCAGTGGCGCGTCGTCCAGCGTTCCGCCGAGTGGGAACCGGCCCGCACGGCGGTCGTCATCTGCGATATGTGGAACCAGCATTGGTGCAAAAGCGCCACCGCCCGCGTCGCGGAAATGGCCCCTCACATCAACGACGTCGTTTCGGAACTTCGCCGCCGGGGCGTGCTCATCATTCATTGTCCAAGCGAGACCATGAAATACTACGAGGGCACTCCGGGACGCCTCCTGGCGCAAGCGGCCCCAAAGGTTCAAACGCCAACGCCGCTCCTCAATTGGTGCGGTCTCGATTCCCAGCGCGAACCGCCTCTGCCCATCGACGATTCCGACGGCGGCTGCGCCGACGATCCGCAGTGTCCCCAAGGCTCCCCCTGGCGCCATGAAATTGATTCCATCCAAATCACGGACGGCGACGCCATTACGGACAATTCAGAGGCCTTCAATCTGATGCGCCAGCGAGGCATCACCAACGTCATCGTTATGGGCGTCCATTTGAACATGTGCGTTCTGGGCCGGCCCTTTTCGATCCGCCAGATGGTTTATCAGGGGCAAAATGTCGTTCTCATGCGCGACCTCACCGACTGCATGTATAACCCGCGCATGAAACCCTGGGTGGATCATTTCACGGCGATTGATCTCCTGACCTGGCACATCGAAAAATACTGGTGCCCCTCCATCACGAGCGACCAAATCCTCGGCGGCCGGCCGTTCCGATTCGCCGCCGACACCCGGCCGCCGCGCCTCTTCCACAATTACGTCAAGCTCCCCGCCGGCGATGCCCACGCGAAGATCGTCCACTCTTACGTCGAGGAAACGCCCAATCCCGATTACACCCAGGCGCCTGAATCGGCCCGCGAGGCCTTTCGTGACATGAAGTTCGGGGTGCGCATCCATTGGGGCGTCTATTCGATGCTGGGCGTTGATGCCTCCTGGCCTTTCCTGAAGATGTCCAACCAGCAGCGCCAGGACTATCAACAACTCTGCCACACCTTCAATCCAACCCATTTCAACGCCGACTCGTGGATGGAGCTTTTCAAGACCAACGGCGTCAAGGTCTTCGCCTTCACCGCCAAACACCACGACGGGTTTTCAATGTTTGACACCAAGACCCGCGTCGCCCGCCGCGTCAATTGGATGGCCCCAGGCGGCCCGCAAATTGAGCCGTGCGACCTTTCCTACAGCATCATGGAAACTCCCTTTCATCGCGACATCGTCAAGGAATTGACCGACGCAGCACGCCGCCACGGGATCAAGACCGACCTCTATTTTTCCCATCCGGACTGGTACGACGCGGATTTCAGGCCGTTTGCCGACCACCCATTGCACGACCGTGTTTCCAAGACCGAACATCCCGACCAATGGAACCATTTTGTCCAGCGGCACCGCGAGCAGTTGACTGAGTTGCTCGGCAATTACGGGAAGATTGACCTGGTTTGCCTGGATCAATACTTTGACGCCACCGCCTGGCTGGATCTGCGCCAGACCATCAAGATGCTGCGCGCCCTTCACCCCGACGTCATGTTTCGATGCCGCGGCATCGGCAATTACGGCGACTATTACACGCCGGAGGGGTTCGTCCCGGGAGCGAAAGAAAATACCGACATGCCGTGGATGGTGATTTATCCGCTGGCCGGCATTCCCAGCTACCAGCCGGACGCAACCCTTTACAAGAGCGGCAACTGGATTGTGACCAATCTCATCGATGCCGTTGCCAAGGGCGGCAATTTCATGGTCGGCATCGGGCCGGACGCCACGGGAGAATTTCATCCCAAGGCCATCGAGGCGCTTCAACAAACCGGCGCGTGGCTGCGAATCAATGGCGAGGCGATCTTCGCCACACTCCCCCGTTCCGGCGCCGATTGGAAGGAAGGCCCTGACCTCCGATTTACGCGGTCCAAGGACAATCGGCACGTTTACGCCATCGCCCTCAAATGGCCCGGCAAAGAGCTCATTCTCTCGACAGTCAATCCCCGTGGCGGATCGCGCATTGAAATGCTGGGCACACGCCACGCCCTGGACTGGCGATACGATCAGTCAGGCCGGGTGGTGATCCTGCTCCCTGAAGAGCTGCAATCTCCGGATCGCCGCCCCTGCCGCTACGCCTGGGTATTTCGACTTGATGGTAATTGAGGAACACGTTGATTTAATCCGATTTGCCCGCATTGACAGGGAGCAGAATTTGTTTTGACAACCCCGGCCCGGCCCAGGAGAGGTGCAGACTCGCATCGCCGGCAAGGTGAATATATTCGATTTTGATTTCAACCGGCTGCCTGCCAGCCAGGTTGATTTTTTTGGACGCTTGTTTGTGCTCGGAGGCCGTCTTCTCCAACACCAGCTCGGATTTGAGAAACACCTTTGCCTGATTGTCACCGTCGATATAAAACGTGTATTTCCCATCGGCCGGCGGTCGAATCGTGCCCGTCCAACGCACCGAGAAATTGTTATTGGGAACACCCGCGGAAGCATCCGGCGAACCGGTGCCCGCGTCGTCACCCAAATCAAAATCGATCATCGGGGTGACGGATTTCTTCGCCAGTTCCGAAAAACTGGCGTCCTTGTAATACTCCACGGTGAAAAGCGGCGCTTGCGCAAAACGCTCCTCGCCGAGCAGTGCCTTGACATCATCAATCGACCAAGGGTGCCCGTCAGGATAAACGATTCCGTGAAACGGCATCGTCGGTTCATCCTTCCTGGGATGCTCGCGGTTGTCATCCCAACTGAACCGGCAGTTGTCCCGCCCAATGCCCAGTTCCCACACGATGAATCCCGTTTTGCCGCGGAAGTGTTGGACAATGCCCGGAACGGTCTGGCCGCTGCGGTTCATGCACTCGGTGCAAAGCGATTCCGGGGTGCCCGTATATGCGTACCCGCCGTACTCGTGCCAGGAAAGAAAATCTGAATAAGGGTCCCCGGCGAATTCCCTGCCGGTCGCGGTGACGGGAATTTGGGTTCCCGTCTCATGAATCCACGCCTGGGCATCGGCCAGCAATTGCCGGGTTTGGTCGGATTTGTTCGGCTCATTGTAGGATTCCCAAAAGGCGATCCGCGGGTCGGCTTTGTGGGCGTTGACAATGTCCTGCACATAAGCCTTGAGCCGGGCCTTATGGTCCGCGTAATGCCCGCGGACTTCCTCCCCGGGGGAAACAAGCCACCGGCTGTTATGCACTCCGGGCAGCGGAGCGGGATACTGGTAATTGGGTGAAAGCATCGACTCATCCGGCTGGTTCCAGCAATCATCAAAGAATACAAACTCCGTCTTGATGCCATACTTGTCCGCCCGCTTCAGAAAATCCTCAATGTTGTTGAGCAGGGCCTTCTTGTTTTTCAAATAGACGTAGTAATGCAGATATACGCGAACGCAATTGATGCCGTAAACCGACGCATAATGAAGTTCGCGGTCATTGATGACCGGATCGTACTGGTCCCACTGCTGGGCTTCGTTAACATCTTTTGTCGGAACAAAAACCGCCCCTTTCACCCACCGCCAATCCGCCTTGTAAGCCGGCTCCGAATTCGTCGCTGATTCAGCCGCGTTTACAAAAGCGGATAAAAATAGAACCGCGGCGAGAATTGCGCCCGGCATAAACGGACGCGGGAGCTGGATGCGATTCGGCTGGCTTGTTGCGGGCGCGGATGAATTCCGGGCGGGGAAAGTGTATTGCTTCATTTTGCGTCGAAAGTAACAACCGCGCCGCAAAACTTCCAAGCTAAAAATCAGAACCTCGGTTTCTCCCTTTATTTTGCGGATGCTCGATTGTACTCTACGCGCACTGCCATGTTCGATAGGACGTTCGCCAAAACAGTGGTTCCGGGCCTTTTGATTGCTTGCCTTCTCGTTGCTGCCTGTTTTGTCCAAGCTGGGCCTGCCATCCCGTCGGAAAGCTTGTCGTTTCATCGCTGGGGGCATGAGGATGGACTGCCCGATGACATGATAACGGCTTTGCTCCAAACGCAGGATGGCTATTTGTGGGTTGGCACCGCAAGGGGCTTGGCTCGCTTTAATGGTGTCGAGTTTGACGCGGTCAGTTTGACCGATGAAAAATCAAATCAAGTCACTGCCGTGACAAGCCTCTGCGAGGATGATCTGCATCGCTTATGGATTGGCAGCCGGGAAAGCGGCCTCTTTTGGCTCGCCGCTGGCGCGGTTCACCGTTTCACCGACAGCGATGGAGGACACAATGGGTCTATTACCAGCCTGGCGGTCGATGGCAGCGGCCAATTGTGGGTCGGCACGGCCACGGGGTTGTTCCGTGTGGACCTTGCCACTCTGAAACGGGCCGCTCCGTCGCTGGGATTTACCAATGAGCTTATCAGCAGCGTGCATGCCGCGCGTTCGGGAACCATCTGGATCACCACGCGCACCGGGATGAGTCAGTACAAGAATGGCCGGATCACCGCGGTCGAGTTCCAGGCTGAGAAAGAGGGCCGCAATGCCGAGTTCATGGGTCTTTATGAGGACCGCACGGGAAACTTGTGGGCCTTCGGCGCCACTTACCTGATCAATTTAAACGAAGGCAAGCGTTTCAATTATTTTCGCACCGGGGAAGCCTCGTCGTTTCGCATCTGGACCCTTTGCGAAGGCAGCGGGGGCGAATTGTGGATTGGCACCAGCGGCCAAGGACTCTTCGAGTTCTCGGACGGTAAATTCCGGCCCCTGGCCTTGCGCGAGAACCGCCTGCCGGGCGACGTGCGGGCCATCTGCGAAGACCGCCAGGGCGACCTGTGGCTGGGCACCTTTGGGGGCGGACTCATTCGTTTGCGAGTTCGCAGGGAACAGGTGTTTGATGCCCGTTCGGGTCTGCCTCAGGAAACGGCATCCTGCATCGCTGTTAATGCCGATGGCCGTTTGTGGGCCGGATTTCAGAGCGGACTGTTCGCGGCGACAGGGCGGCGATTTGAACCCGTTGGCAGCCAGCGTTTGATCAGTTCCCTTTGTGTGTCGCCGGATGGCAGCGCCTGGGCGGGGACTCGTGGCAACGGCCTGTTCCGAATCGTCGGCGCGCAGCACATTCGTTTCGGGGCGGACTGCGGGCTTTCAAGCGACGTCATTCCTGCCTTGGCGGCGGAGCCGGATGGCGCTGTTTTGATCGGAACCAGCGCGGGCGCGGTGCATCGTCTGAAGGAGGACCGCCTTGAAACATTCGGCCGCGAGAACGGTTTGAGCGGCGCGCCGATTTCCGCGCTGTGCGCGGGAAGCACGGGAAACTTATGGGCCGGAACCAGCGCGGGCGAGATTTTCCGCAAGGTCGAAAGCCGTTTCCAGCGGGTGCCCGCCGCTGCCCTGGCCGGCGCGGAGATTTGCGCCCTCCAAGAGGATGCTGACGATCGCCTGTGGGTCGGCACGGCCGGTCGCGGCCTGGCTTGCCTGGAGAACAATCAGATTTACTGTTGGGACGCGACAGCCGGATTTCCGGACAATGACGTCCTCGGAGTATTGCCTCAGACCAATGGCGTCATTTGGGTGGCGTCGGGCAAGGGCATCTTTCGTGTTGAAAATTGCCTGCCTGGCGGCCGCGGGCGGGGCCCTCCCATAATAGCCCGCTTGATCCTCGCAAGTGAACCGGCGGGGCGCGAAACCAGAGGTTTCCCCATGGCGTTAAGATCGGACGACGGCAGGCTTTGGTTTGTGATGCCCGGCCAGGTCGCGGTTATTGATCCGCGCAAAGTGGACATCGATTCGTCCTCGCCGCCCGTTTATATTGAGAGAGTCCTGGCAAACGATGTTCCCCTGTCCCTTTCCCGCGACGGCGGGCCATTGCGGTTGCCAACGCGGCTGACGTCCCTGGAAATCCGCTTTGCCGCCCTGAACCTGGCCGAACCGGAATCGGTGCGCCTGGAGCATAAGTTGGATGGCTTCGACAGCGGATGGGTGGAGGGAGGCGCGGAACGCCGCGTGCGCTACGGCCGCTTGCCGTACGGCAACTATATCTTTCATGTCCGCGCCCGAAACATTGATGGGGTGTGGAGTCAATCGCAGGCACAACTGGCCTTTGTATGTCCGGCCCCTGTCTGGCGCGCGCCAGGTGCCCTGACTCTCTATGCTTTGGCGGCCATCGGTTGCGTTGTTCTGGTGGTCCGAACGGTGTCGCACCGGCGCTTGCGCGTCAAGCTCGACAGGTTGGGACGCCAGCAAGCCATGCAAAAAGAACGCATGCGCATCGCTCAGGACATGCACGACGAAGTCGGCTCCAAACTTACTAAAATCGCCTATCTCAGCGACATTATGGCCTTGCGAGTCAATCGGCCCGAGGTGGAAAGCCTGGAGTCGATTGCGAGCACCTCGCGCGATCTGTTGCAGTCGCTGGACGAAATCGTCTGGGCGGTGAATCCCCGCAACGATTCGCTCGAACGCCTGGCGGCCTATCTCAGCCAGTACGCCACGGAGTATTGGCAGAATACTCCCGTGGAACTGGAGATGGATTTGCCCGGCGGTTTGCCCGATCATCCCCTGTCGGCAGAAACCCGCCATAGTCTCTTTCTGGCCTTTAAGGAGGCGCTCGCCAACGCGCTCAAACATTCCGGCGCAACCAAAGTCCACGTCGCCATGAGATTGGCCGCCTCGCGCTTCAGCATCCGTGTGCATGACAATGGAAAAGGCTTTGCATTGGAAACCGCTTCGCCCCGAAAAGTCCAAGGCATTGGGCTGGCAAACATGCGGCAACGCATGGCGGACATCGGGGGTGTCTGCCAGATTGACAGCGCACCCGGGGAAGGCACCACCATTTCATTGAACCTCGACCTGTCCAACGGGGAGTCCAATTACGCATGAGCAACCCAATCACAATTTCAATTGTTGACGACCAATCCGAGTTGTGTGAAAAAATAGCGGCGTTTCTGCACTCGATGGCCGGTTTCAAATGCCTGTCCAGTTACGCCAATGCGAAGGAGGCCCTGGCTCGATTGCCAGGGGAAAAACCGGACGTTATTCTCATGGATATCAACTTGGGCGGCATCAGCGGCATCGAATGCGTGCGCCAACTCAAGCCGAAGCTACCGCATTCCCAGGTCATCATGCTCACCGTCTTCGAGGACACCGAAAAGATTTTCGCCGCGTTGACCGCCGGCGCCAGCGGCTACCTTCTCAAACGCATGCCTTTGCCCAAACTGGCTGAAGCGATTCACGAGGTGATGGACGGTGGTTCGCCCATGTCGGCTCCCATCGCCCGCGAGGTCGTGCGGCTGTTGCAAAAAATCCCCAAGCCGGCGGATGCCAACGCTCACCTTTCCGCGCGCGAGCGCGAAGTTCTGGAGAGTCTGGCCGCCGGCCGCACCTATAAACATATCAGCAACGATATGGGAGTAACGATCAACACGGTGCGAAGTTACATCCGCCGGATCTACGAAAAACTTCACGTCCAATCCAGAACGGAGGCCGTGGCGAAATACATGGGCCGCCTGTGAAAAGATACTTTGCGGTTTTCCTTTTCCTGGCGCGGGTTTTCCTCTGCCCGGCGGAACTTCTCGGTCAACAAGGTGCGTGGCATCCGGCGCAAGCGCTGCTAATGACTCGCTGGGCGGCGCAGGACACCGTTACCAATGTGCTTGCCGAATATCCGCGCCCTCAAATGGTCCGCCCGCAATGGCTCAATCTAAATGGACTGTGGAATTATGCCATCACGCCAACGAACGCCCCGCCTCCCACTGAATTCGATGGAAAAATCCTCGTGCCGTTCCCCGTCGAATCGGCGCTGTCGGGCGTCATGACGCCTTTGGACGCAAAGAGCACACTTTGGTACGAGCGCGCCTTTAGCCTTCCCCCCGAGTGGGCGGGCAAACGGATTCTGCTGCACTTCGGCGCTGTGGACTGGGCTGTGAGGGTCTTGATCAACGGCCATGAAATTGGCGAACATCAAGGCGGTTACGATGCCTTCACCTTCGACGTTACACCCCAATCAATACAGGCTGGAGAAAACCAGTTGCTCGTCGCCGTTTTCGATCCAACCGAAGGAGATCAGCCGCGTGGAAAACAGTCCGCAAAACCGGAAGGAATTTTCTACACGCAAGTGTCCGGCGTATGGCAGACCGTCTGGCTGGAGCCGGTTCCGGAAATCAGTGTTGCGGCATTGCAAATGACGCCAGATCTGCCTGCCAAGACATTGCGCCTTCGCGTCAATGTCAGCAGCCTTGACCGCGATTTGATTGTTGACGCATCGGCCGCCGCCGCGGGTGTGGAGGCGGGTCACGTGACCGGAAACGCAAACACGGAGCTTCTTGTCCCCATCACCTCCCCGCGCCCCTGGACGCCTGAGGATCCGTTCCTATACGATTTGACGGTTAGGTTATTGCGAAACGGCCGCGAAGTGGACCGGGTCACCAGTTATTTTGGGATGCGCAGTGTGGAACTCCGCAAGGCGCCGGACGGCTTCACACGCATCGCGCTAAATGGCCGGCCGATTTTTCAGATCGGCGCCCTGGATCAAGGATTCTGGCCGGATGGGCTTTATACGGCGCCGACGGACGAGGCCCTGCGCCACGACATTGAATTCCTGAAGTCGTCGGGTTTCAATCTGGTGCGCAAGCACGTCAAAGTCGAACCGGAGCGATGGTATTATTGGTGCGACCGCCTGGGGCTGCTGGTCTGGCAGGACATGCCCAGCGCCAATAACAACACGCGGGCCGGACGCGCGCAATTCGAGGCCGAATTGATGCGGATGATCTCCGGGTTGCAAAACCATCCGGCCATCATTATGTGGGTGCTCTTCAACGAAGGGTGGGGACAATACGACACCGAACAACTGGTGGACTGGATAGTAAGGACAGATCCGTCCCGGTTGGTGGACAACGCAAGCGGCTGGACTGATGCCCAAACTGGGCACGTCGTTGACTCCCACAGCTATCCCGACCCTGATGCCCCGATCCCGGAAGACCGGCGCGCCTCCATCCTTGGCGAATGTGGCGGACTGGGCCTGGTAACCGAGGGCCATGCGTGGCCGCAACCGTGGGCTTACCAAATGTTGCCCGATGTCTCCAGCTTGCAAGGCTGGTATTCTCACGTGCTCAAGGAAATCGACTTGCAACGCCACAGCCGCGGTCTCTGCGCCGCGGTTTATACCCAGGTCACCGATGTCGAAAACGAGTGCAATGGCTTGATGACTTACGACCGGGCCGTCACCAAACTGGCGCCGGACTGGCTTGCCGCCGTGAATAGCGGCCGGGAGCAGAAAGGGCCGTGGAAGGCTGTTCTTACCAACGCGCTTTTTGGAACGTCTTTCTGGGACTACACTTTCGACAACCCCGGTGTCGATTGGTTCAAGCCCGAATTCAAGGAACTGACGCCCTGGCGGCAGGGCGCAGCCGGCTTTGGCACGGCCTTCACCCGAGGATCGCGTGTCCAGACGACTTGGGAAACCCCGAACATCTGGCTGCGAAAGACGTTCACCCTGGAGGCCCAAGACCTCGGCCACGCCCGACTGCAACTCCACCACGACAAGGACGCGGAAGTTTATTTGAATGGTGTTCTCGCTTTTAGCGGCAAGGGCTACCTGGTGGATTACGCCCTGTTCGATATGACTCCCGACGCCGCGGCATCCTTGCGGCCCGGTCGCAATACCATTGCCGTTCATTGCCGGCAAACCGCCGGAGGCCAGTTCATCGATGTCGGAATTATTGTGCCTGCAACCGCGACCAACGCCCTCTCAAACCCTTAATCTGCCAGGCTGGCTTGCAGCCACTTTATGCGGCATGACGCCAGGCCCGCAAAGGGCTATCTTACGCCAGTAATCAATTTGACGACAATGAAACGAACCCCCTACGCGGGCTCGGCGCGTGAATCAAGCGCCGCCCCCGGGATTCGTCCCGGGTTCACTCTGATCGAGTTGCTGGTGGTTATTGCCATCATCGCCATTCTGGCCGCGCTGCTCCTCCCCGCCCTGTCCAAGTCCAAGAACGAGGCCATTATCGCTCAATGCAAAAACAACGAAAAGCAGCAAATCATTGCGCTCTTTATATACGCGGATGACAACAAGCAATTTCTTCCCGACGGATCCGGAGGCAATTGGTGTCACGATATGGCCGTGTATATAGCAAACAATATGGTCGCCAATGGCGCGCGCAAGCTCACTTGGTATGACCCGGGATCAGCGGCCAGGTTTGGCCCGGAAGACTGGGACGTTTCCAACGACGGCGTTCGCGGTTCCACCTTGTGGACTTATGACGCTGAGGAAAACGAGCCGAGTCCGATAACCGGTGATTTTCGGGTCGTCTATTACGCCCAGACATTCTATGGGACGGCTTCTTACTCGGGCGATTTCGTCACGAACGAAAATCAAAAGCTCAACATCACTTCCGTCACAGTGAAAAACTTGAGTGGTGGCGGGACTTTTCCAATCCGCCTTGCCCAGCGCCCGCTGACAGCCTGCGAGCAAATCGAGAACACGCAGGAAGGCAACCCCAGCACCGTTCTCTCCGTGGAGTCAACGTACAATTGGACGGATGTTGAAGGCGGTTATAAAAAGCATGACATCAGTTCGCACTTGAAGAACGGGAAGATTCCAGGTGGGGGAAACATTGGAATGTTGGACGGCCATGTCGAGTGGCGCCCCTTCAGCCAAATGCTTCCCCGCACCGGGCCGAACGATCCCGTTTTTTACTATTGAGCCTTTTCGGCTGCGCCGCGGACGATGGCCGCATTGCCGTTCATTGCCGGCGGAGTGCCGCCCGCCGGTTCATCGATGGCACAACTGCGGTGACAACGTCCCAGACCAAGGCCCCTCCAGCCCTTGCTTCCGGCGGCCGGGTTTGTAGCCACTTTATGCGGCATGACAGCCAAGCCCGCGGAAGGCTATGATGAGCCCGTAATCAATTTGCAGACCCGGCGGCGTGAAGCCGTCCAAATGAAAAACACGTCGAGAATAATGTCGTTCTGTCGTTCCATCAAACCGGACTCGTCCCGCATCCATTATGAATATGAAATTGCATAACCCAAAACGTCTCCTCACCTTGTTCTCCCTTGCAGCCCTTTCCCTGGGGCTTTCCCTGGGACTCAACGCCCAAACCCTCACTCACCGTTACAGCTTCAATGACCCCGCCGGCAGCCAGACTTTTGCCGATTCGGTTGGCGGCACCAATTGGGATGGCACTCTGGTCGATGACGGCGCCGGCACTGCCTTTCTTGACGGTACGAACCTGGACTTGGACGGACAGGGGGACTTCGGGCAATTGCCGGCGGGAATAATGGCCAATTACGATCAAATCACGGTCGAAGTCTGGGCCGACTTCAGTACAAACAATCCCGTCTGGACCCGCGTCTTCGCGTTCGGCAGCCAAAACGGCGGAGGCAATAAGAATTCCGGTATCGATTACTGCCATTACGCGGGCGGCAACTACCAGAATCTCGATGTGTTGTCCGACAGTGGCGGCGATTCCTATGCCAACAGTACTCCCGGCCTTAATGGCGCGGTCAACGCGCATGTCACCGTCGTGGTCGATCCCGTTAATGGCAATATGTATTACTACAACGGACTCTCCGTCGTCTCCACCCAGCATGGCGCGCCCTCCCCGCTGTACGAAATAAATGATGCCTTTGACGTCATCGGAAGATCCCTTTACGATGGCGATCCGACCCTGGATGCAGCCATTCACGAGTTCCGCGTTTATCAAGGCGTTCTTTCCCCTCAATCGGTGGCGCTCAACGACGCGGCGGGTCCTCAATATTACCTTGCCAGCCCAGGTTCGATTGTTTCTCTGAACTTCAGCAGCCCGGCCAATCCGCTGGAGGTCAACCAAATCGCCCCCCAGAACGTGACGGGTAATTTTACCAGCGTCACCAATTTGAATTTGGTGGCTTATGGCGGCGTTGTTTACGCCTCCGGCAATACGAATGTTCTTACCATCAGCGCCAGCGGAGTCGTCCACGCGATTGCCGCGGGCACGACCACCATTACGGCCACTTATGGCTCGGTTACCGCCACCAATACCTTGACGGTAATCTCCATTCCGGCAACCCTGGTTCATCGCTATAGCTTCACGATGGATGCCACTGATTCCGTTGGCGGCGCCAATGGGATACTCATCAGCAATGCCACTGTCTCCGGCGGGCAACTCATATTGCCTGGCGGACCGCATGGGAGCGGCTATGTGAGCCTCCCGGGCGGCATTATCAATATCTCAACCAATGCGTCGGTCACTTTTGAAGCCTGGACTTCCATCGGCGCCACAGCGGAATGGTCGCACCTGTTTGAATTCGGCGCCGCGACAGTGAACAACGTCTATTGCGCGCCAAGGGCCGATGCGGGCGGGTTTCATGAATTCGGCCTGAGCGAAGGCGGAGGCGTAATTGATGGCCAAACCCTTTCATGGGCCCATGGATGGAACAATATCACCCTGCATTATACAGGCGTTATTGATCCGGGCACCTCCACTTTGGCCGTCTATACCAACGGCGTTCTCATGCAAGCCATTTATAATGCGAGCGGACCCCTGTCCTCCATCGCCACCAATCTCGCCACTATCGGCTATTCCAGTTATGGCGACCCCGACGCCACGCTCACTATGGATGAGTTCCGCATTTATAGCGGGGCGTTGACTCCCGCTCAGATTGCGATGAGCGACTTGAGTGGTCCCGATTCCGTCAACTTCGATCCCGGGGCATTGGCTTCGATCACTGTCGCGGCGACCGACTATCCGGCGTTTTCTTCGTTCATTGCGCCGGTCGTATGGGCAACGTACGCCAACCTCACTAACTTCAACCTGCTGCCAAACGCGATGGCCAGCGAGCCGGGCCTCGTTGTCACGTCCAGCGATACAAACATCATCAGTGTCAACATGCAAAATATGCTCACGACTTACCGTCCCGGCACTGTCACGCTGAGCGCGAGTTACCTGGGAAAAACAAGCAGCGCCGTAGTCCGGGTCAAAAACCAGGCAGTTCTGACTCATCGCTATAGCTTCACCAACGATGACTCGGATTCGGTGGGCGGCGCCAACGGCACCAATGAAGGCACCGCGTATAACGACAGTACGAACGGGGTGATACTCGATGGCGGCGGCGACGACTCAAGTTACGTCAGCCTTCCCGGTGGATTGCTGAGCACCTATAGGTCGGCGACGATGGACGTCTGGGCCACCATCAGCGTCGGCCAGCAACCCTGGTCACGCCTCTGGGAATTTGCGGATGTCGGACCGGCCAACGCCAACGAACTCTATTTCGCGCCGGCCTGGAACAACCCGACCACGGTGGCATTTTGTAGCTTTGATCCGCCTGATGGAGGCTTCAACCTTAGTTCAACACCCCCGCCGCTGGTCAATCAAACTGTTCATCTGACCTTTGTTTTGGGCGATGGTTCGGTGGACATCTACACCAATGCCGCTCTCTACATGACGGACACAGGCTTCATCGCCCCCGCAAGTCAAGCTGGCATTGTTGGCAGTTGGATTGGTTACTCGCCCTACGGGGACGCGAGCATTGACGGCTCGGTGCTGGAATACCGCATCTACCAGGGCCGTCTTTCCTCCGAGGAAATCAAAGCCTCCGATGTGCTCGGCCCGAACGTGGTTCTGTCCGCCACTAATGCCAAATTGAGCGCGTCGGCCAGCGGCGGAAACATCATCCTGTCATGGCCCGTCGCCAACGCCGGTTTCGCGGTCGAAACCAGGACGAGCCTCAACCCCGGATCGTCGTGGACAACTTTGACCAACGCTCCTACATTGGAGGAGAATCAATGGCAATTGACCGTTCCGAACTCTGGAGTGGATCAGTTTTTCCGATTGGTGCGCTGAGCGGTTTTGCGGTGCCGCCGCCGGTTCCATGCCGGCGGTGGCAGCCGCGAAAACAGTTAAAAGTCAGACGCCGGTGTGGTATATTGGTTTGTGTTGAGTCCAAGAAAGAAATGCGGTGGGAACAATTCCCGCCCGGCGTTCACTTTGATTGAATTGCTGGTGGTTATTGCTATTATCGCCATTCTGGCGGCGATGCTTTTGCCGGCCCTGGCCAAGTCGAAGGAGGAAGGCAAGCGCGCCCAGTGCAAGAATAATCTGCACGAACTCGGAGTCGCGACGTTGATGTATGCCCAGGACAACCGCGATCTCCTGCCGGATTTGGATTACCAGGGAGTTTGGTTCTGGGACATGGACAGGCTGGTCGCCAGCAATCTAATGGCCAACGTCGCCAATAGCACAACCATCTTTTATTGCCCTAATGAGTATTATCTTTTCAACAACGGCACACCGAACGCATGGAATGCGTTTCCGACCTATATCGTTGCCGGATATGGCTGGTTGTTCCCCGACAGTCCCATCATGACCAACGACGAGAATGCCGCAATCAGCGGAACCAATATGGTGACCAAAATCACCCGGGGCCGGGGCAGCCGGGGCGTTTCGGCCACCGAGATGATTATCGATGCCACGATTTTTGAGTCGTCCCTCGCGGGCGGACGGCGTTACTACGACATCGGCGCGGCGGGAGGCACCTCTGTCCGCACGGCGCACCTGAACGCGAACGAATCCCCGGCGGGCGGCAACGTCTGTTTCCTCGACAACCACGTCGAATGGCGTCCCTTTGCGAAGATGACTAATACGTTGACCACAGACTCAGGAGTTTATTTTCAATTTTGAAGTTCGACTTGCTCTCAATGTCTTTGCCCGAAAGTCCTCTCACAGAAAGCAAAACCGCCTTATTCGGGCTGCTGTTGATCGTCGTCAGTCTAAACCTTTGTTGCCCCGACGTCAACGCGCAGTCCTCCGGCCCGTCTTTGCGCGGTTATCTTGCAACCCATGATCCTTCCACCGTTATCCAGTGCAAGGACCGCTATTATATGTTCTACACTGGACAGGGCATCCTGTCCAAATCGTCAGCGGACAGGGTCTTTTGGTCTCCGGGCCCGCCGGTGTTCGAGAATGCCCCAGCTTGGACGACCAATGCGGTTCCCGGCTTTACGGGGCTTTTTTGGGCGCCCGATGTTCTCTATTTCAACAGCCAATACCACCTTTGGTACGCCGTGTCCACTTGGGGCAGCCAGGTTTCCGCCATTGGGCTTGTGACCAATCCGACACTCGACCCGACGGACCCGGCTTATCGCTGGACAGACCAGGGACCTGTCATTCAATCCGACAATAGCTCGCCCTACAATACGATTGACCCCAGCTTTACGTGGGATAACTCGGGTAATTTGTGGATGGCATTCGGCTCCTACTGGAACGGCATCTATATCGTGCAACTAAATCCTGCCACCGGCCTTCGTATTGCGCCCTACTCCCCCACCACCCAACTGGCTTACAATAGTTCAATCGAGGCCTCGTACCTTTATCGGCGCGGCGGTTATTACTATCTTTTTGCGGACTGGGGTTCGTGTTGTTCCGGCGTCAATAGCACTTACAACATGCGAATGGGCCGGAGCACAAGTGTGACCGGACCCTACCTGGACCAAAACGGAGTGAGCATGGTCAACAACGGCGGCTCGCTTTTCCAGCAAGGCACGGGGAAATTCACCGGTCCCGGACATGTCGGCATCCTGTCCATCAACGGGTCGCAGTGGCTCAGCTATCATTACTACGATGCCAATGCCTGGGCGCCCCAATATGACGCTTATGGCGCCCCTGACCTCGCTCTGGTGCCGCTCTCCTGGACTTCGGATAATTGGCCCGTTTTCAGCAACAATTGGTCGGCCCAATATAAATTCCAGGCTGACGCTCGCGACGACAACGGTCAATACTACGGTTTGTTGGAAAATGGCGCTGCCGTTCAAACCGATCCGGTTTATGGCCATGTCCTCAATCTCAACGGAACCAACCAGTACGTTTGGCTTCCGCCCGGTGTCGGCTACGCTCAGACCTTTGCTGCGGTTGTCAAATGGCGCGGGGGCGCCCCGTGGCAGCGCATTTTTGATTTTGGGTTCGACACCACCAAAACAGTCATGCTCACGCCAACCTCGAGCGACAACGTGTTGCGATGCGACATCAATCCCGGCGGCAACCTTCAGACAGTGCAGTGGACCCAACCGCTCCCCTCGAACGTCTGGACCCATGTCGCCGTCACCTTTAATGGCACTGAGGGACTTTTGTATGTAAACGGAGTCCCGGTGGCGACCAACGCGAGCATGAATCTTCTGCCGCTCTATGTCGCTCCCCAAACCAATCATCTCGGCCGCAGCAAATTCACAGCCGACCCTTACTTTAACGGCCAGTACGCCAGCTTCCGCGCTTATTCACGCGCGCTTTCTCCGCAGGAGATCGTCGAGCCCATCCCCGGAATTACCAAGCCCGCCGATGGCTCAAGTTATCAACCCGGCGGCGTCATCAACTTTGGCGGCAATGCCATGGACTTCATGGCCGTGCCGATTCCGGCCAATCAAATGACTTGGCAAATCAATTATACTCAGGACGGAACCACAAACATTGTGTTAGGCCCGCTTTCCGGCGTAACTGGTGGGACGTTTCTAGTGCCAACCAATGCCACCGGAGGCGGCAACTACACCATTATTCTAACCGCCACGGACAATTCCAACCGGCAAAGTTCTGTTGCCGCCACGTTGTTTCCCGCCAATCCTCCCGCCAGTTGGTCGTCTTATTATCCGTTGCGGGCCGATGCCAAAGATGTCCAGGGCCACTACAACGGGGTTTTGAACGGCGGGGCTTCCTTCGTTAGTGATCCGGTTCGCGGCAGCGTGCTCAGCCTTGACGGGCTTAACCAATACGTCAGTTTTCCACCCGGGCTGGCCGCAATGCAGACCTTCATGGCGTGGGTGAAGTGGAATGGCGGCGCGGACTGGCAGCGCATTTATGATTTTGGCGACGACACAAACCGCTATAGCGTGCTGACGCCTTCGGCCTCGACGGGCAAGCTTCGCTTTAATATCAGCATCGACAGCATTCCCGGCGAACAAATTGCTGACGCCCCGTCGCCATTGCCGACAGGCCTTTGGACGCACGTAGCCGTCGTGATAACTGGCGCGTCCGTGTTTCTTTATACCAATGGGGCGCTGGTCGCGAGTAATCTTTATGCCAATTTGGTTCCAGCCAACCTTAACGCCACTAATAATTACCTGGGCAAGAGCCAATGGCCGCCTGACCCTTACTTTAGCGGCGAGTTGAGCGACGTGCGCATATTCTCAAGACCGCTCGCTTCCAACGAAATCATTGCGCCGCAGATTACAATCGCTCAACCGTCACAAGGAGCGACTTATCATTCCGGCGACACAATCAGCTTCGCGGGCGGCGCAAATGATTTTTATGACGCGGCCATCCCCGCCTCCAGTCTTGAGTGGACTGTGAATTACATCGAGGCGGGTGTGACGAACACTGTTTCCGGCCCCCTGAGTGGCATTACGAATGGAACTTTCGCAATTCCCGCCGCCGGCGCATCCGCTTCCAATGGCTTCTATCAAGTTATTCTAGTGGCGACGGATTCGGCCGGCCGCGGCGCCACCAACTTTGTCAATATCTTCCCATCTTCAACGGCGCCACCCCCTGGTTGGGCGTCCTTTTACCCATTTACAGCGGGCGCGCAGGACGCCAGTAACCTCTACAATGGCACGCTGGAAGGCGGCGCTTCCATCCAAAACACTCTTGCCCGGGGCAACGTGCTCAATCTGTCGGGAAGCGGCCAATACGTGAGCCTGCCCGCGGGGGCCGGAGCGGCTCAAACGGTCTCCGGGTGGGTGAAGTGGGAGGGCGGCAGCGAGTGGGAGCGTATTTTCGACTTTGGGCAAAACGATCAGGATTATTTCTTTTTGACTCCCTCCGACTCCTCCAGTCTTGTCCAATGCTCCATTACGACCGACATGCCCGTTTACAACCAGATGATTGAATCGCCTTCCGCTTTTCCCGTCAACCAGTGGACCTATGTGGCCGTTGTGATGGATGGCCGTGAAGGAATCCTCTACCTCAACGGCCAGGCCGTTGCCGTCAATAATAGTGTCAATCTTCTGCCCTCCGACATCGGCGCCGCGCAATGTTATCTGGGAAAAAGCCATTATTCGGCGGACCCCTACTTCTATGGCATGATGGACTCGATTTCATTGAATTCGTCGCCTCTTTCCCTGGCCCAGTTGATCGCGCCGTTGCCCGTCATTACGCTGCCGACCAATGGAACGCTTTATTCCGGCGGATCGCTGTTGACGTTTGCCGGCTCCGCCACCGATTATTCCGGCAACGCTCTGCCGGCAACCTCACTCACTTGGTCGGGTGAATTTTACCACGATGGTCTGGTGAGTCCCGCTTTCGGGCCGGTCACGGGCGTTGCTGGCGGCAGCTATCAAATCCCAACCAACGGTCCTGACTCCACCAATGTTTTTTACACGGTAGCCCTCAGCGTCACCGACACTAGTGGCTACACCCAGTCCGTCACGACGGAGGTTCTGCCTGAAACCGCTTTGGTGACTCTGGCAACCGTGCCCAACGGATTGAACGTCACCTTCGACGGCCAGCCAATGACGGGCACGACCTCGCTCGTCGAGGTTGTCGGGATGGACCACGTCATCGGCGCGCCTTCGCCCCAAAGCCTTGGCTCGACGAAGTACAACTTTGTGCTTTGGTCTGATGGTGGCGCCGCCACTCATAACATCTCCGTTCCGCGGACGAACAGCACGCTCACCGCCAGTTTCGTGCAGCCGGCCATCACCGCCGCGCAGGCCGGCAATGGGTTCAGTTTGTCCTGGCCGCAGTGGGCTACAGGACTGGAACTCTACACAACAACCAACTTGTCCGCGGCCGCCTGGACTCTTGTCAGCAACGCTCCGGCCAGTTCGAACAACTTGTTCACCATCACGGTGCCCATGACCAACTTCATGCAATTCTACCGCCTTCAGTCACCATGAGCATGAGATGCGTCATTAGTCTGGTTTTGTTGAAACTTCTGCTTTGCGCCAGTCCGGCGGTTGCTGAACATTGCTTTGCCAATCCGATATGCGAACAGGCTGACCCCTGGATTACTCAATACCAGGGACGCTATCTGGCGTGCTTTTCCGAGGCCAATCGCGCCATTTCCATCCAGATGTCTGACCGTCTTACCGTGCTCGGCGCCAGGCACGTGGTCTGGACGGCGCCCGAAAGCGGTCCTGCTTCGCGGGAGATTTGGGCGCCGGAACTGCATCTGTTGGGCGGAAGGTGGTACATCTATTTTGCCGCTTCCGATGGCCGGAACAAAAATCATCGCGCATGGGTGGTGCAGTCCTCAGGATCGGACCCATTGGGGCCTTATTCGTTACACGGCCCGCTCTACACTGGCGATGATCCTGATCTGTCATCGAACAACCGCTGGGCAATTGATCTGACGGTGTACGAATCAGAACACCGGCTTTACGCGATATGGTCAGGCTGGCGCGACGACCAGGATATTCAGTACCTTTACATCGCGCCGATGAATGACCCTCTCACCATTGCCGCGCCGCGGACTCGTCTTTGCGCCAACGATGATTTTCTCTGGGAGCGCGTCGATGAATCGCCCCGGGGCCGCGGACTCAATGAAGCCCCCGAAGTCCTTCAACATGATGGCCGCACCTTTGTCACCTATTCCTGCAGCGGCTCGTGGGAGCCTAGCTATAAGATCGGCCTGCTGGAGCTGAAAAGGGGATCCGATCCTCTCCAATCGACGAACTGGCATAAGTACCCAATGCCGGCCTTTGAATCAACCGAAACGACTTATGGAGTCGGCCACAATTCCTTCGTCAAATCTCCGGACGGCGCCGAGGACTGGCTGATCTACCACGCCAAATTGGACCGTCAAGAGGGCTGGCGCCGGGCGGTATTCGCGCAGCCTTTCACTTGGAGTGATGATGGCCTTCCGAAATTCGGCCGCCCGATCGCCGCCGGCCAGCCGATACCCGTGCCATCAGGCGAGTATGATCATTGTGTTACAGGCGCGCGCCGCTTCCAGTTTCTCGGCGCAAACGACCTGGACGGCTGGTCCTATTTTGGGCATCACCAGTTGCTTCACTTGGATGGCGGGAAGCTTTGCCTGGGGGAGCTTCGCGGCCCGCCCATCAACGAGTTTCGTTCCGGCGAGAAGGTCGTGTTTGATGGCGGCCTTTGGACCAATTTCACATTGACGGCCACCTTATGGTTGCTCGAACAACACGGCCAGTCCGGCTTATTGTTTCGCGTCAACACTCCTTTTGTCGGTTACAACGGCCAGCACGGTTATTTTGCCGGAATTGATTCCGACAACAAATGCCTGGTGCTCGGTTTTACGGACGGAAAAGTTTGGCATCAGATCGCGTCCGCTCCGCTCACCGAGCCTGTCGGAACGAAATGTGAGATGAAAATTACGGCGCACCAAAACCAGTTTGAAATCGATCTCAATGGAAACCGATTGCTCCAGGCTCAGGACGGCACATTCGACTCGGGTTCCGTTGGTTTGCGGGTGGTGGACACTCACGCCGCATTTTCCGACGTTCAAATCACCCCTTTGTAAAATCCGAGTTGTTTGGATTCCCGTTTCGGCGTTAATAATAGGAAATGAACCGACGCCAGTTCTTCAAAACGGCTGTTGTTGCCGGCGTGGCGGCCATCGGCCCGGCCTCGGCGACTCCCGCAGTGACGGCTCCTTTGCCCAATTGGCCGCCATCCAATCGCAAGCACCTCATCAAACCCTTTGAGTTGGAGGAGGTCTCCATCGCGCACCTTCAATCGGCCATGACGGCGGGAAGCTTGACGGCAGTGTTAATCACACGCAAGTATCTGGCCCGCATCAAGGAGATTGACCGGCGTGGGCCGAAGCTGAACTCCGTTATCGAACTCAACCCCGATGCGCTGGCCATTGCGGCGGCTCTGGACAACGAACGAAAGGCCCGCGGCCCGCGCGGCCCCCTTCACGGAATCCCCGTTCTCATCAAGGACAACATCGACACGCATGACCGGTTGAAGACGACGGCCGGCTCGCTGGCGCTGATGGATTCCTTGCCGCCCCGCGATTCCACTGTGGCGGAAAGATTGCGCGCGGCAGGGGCCGTTTTGCTGGGCAAAACCAATTTGAGCGAATGGGCCAATATACGATCATCGCATTCCACCAGCGGCTGGAGCGGGCGCGGCGGTCTGACGCTCAATCCGTACGCGCTGGATCGCAACCCGTCCGGCTCCAGCTCCGGCTCCGCCGCGGCGGTCTCCGCCAACTTATGTGTCGTGGCCGTCGGAACGGAAACCGACGGCTCGATCACCGCGCCCTCCTCCTACAACGGATTGGTGGGAATCAAACCGACGGTCGGTTTGGTAAGCCGGGCGGGGATCATCCCGATCGCCCACAGCCAGGATACCGCCGGGCCGATGGCGCGGACAGTCCGGGATGCGGCGATTTTATTGGGCTGCCTGGCGGCGGGCCAGGACCCGCGCGACCCGGCAACCACGAATAGCAGGGCGGCGGCGGATTACACCGTTTTTCTTGCGCCCCACGGACTTCGCGGCGCGCGCCTGGGCGTGGCCCGCAAGTTCTTTGGCATCCTCGACGAAGTGGACCGTTTGATGGAGGACGCCATCGCGGAAATGAAACGCCAGGGCGCGATCATCGTCGATCCCGCCGATTTGCCGACCCACGGGCAATTTGGCGGCGACGCGGAGACCGACGTTTTGTTATATGAATTCAAATCAGACCTGAACAATTACCTTGCGGGTCTCGGGCCTTCGGCGCCCGTCCGTTCGCTGAAGGAAATCATTGAGTTCAACGAGAAGAACAAGGCCAGGGAGATGCCTTTTTTTGGCCAGGACCTTTTCTTAAAGGCCGAAGCCAAAGGTCCGCTCACCGAAAAATCTTATCTCGACGCTCTGGCCGGGAACCAACGGTTGACAAGGGAAGAGGGGATTGACGCCGTCATGGCGAAGCACGAACTGGACGCCATTATTGCGCCGACGACGGGTCCGGCGCAGTTGACGGATTTGTTGTGGGGCGACCGCGACACGGGCGGCTGCACGACTCCGGCCGCGTTGGCCGGTTATCCGCACCTTACAGTGCCCGCTGGTCACGTGATGGGTTTGCCGGTGGGGCTGTCGTTCTTCGGCCGGGCGTGGAGCGAGGGGAAGTTGCTGCAACTGGCCTTCGCGTACGAGCAAGCGACCCAAGCGCGGAAACCCCCGCAATTCCTCCCTCGAATCCCGATTGCCGCCAGTTAACCTCTTTTGCCCAAATGCCCTGAAAGGGATAAAGCCCGGATTTCTGAATTGCTAAAGTGGCCAAGCTCGTAGTCAAACGATAATTCAGCTTTACTGACCCGAATGGTGCTCTAGGCTCGTTAAGTGCCAGAAAAGCGGTGAAACTGCGGCGTTGGATGCGCCGTTACCGTTGGGCGAACACGCCGCCGGAAAAGCGTCGGTTTTTGCGCAAGAGCCAATTGTGGTCAGAAGAGCTTACTGCGAAGTTGTTTTGCAACGCCGAGTTGTGGCTTGAACGTCTACCGAAATTGATCGGCTCTTGTGAAAGCTATCCAAGACGTTGCGAAAGTCGTTACGCCGGAGCGCGAAGCGGAATGCAGAGTCTCTATTTGATGATTTGAACCCAAGATTCATCGAACTTCAAACTTCTCAAAACGGTTTCCTTGTTCAATTCCGGCGGCTTTCTGATTTTGATGGCGAGACGGCCTTCGGGGACATCTTCGATGATCGTGAATTGCGAACCGTGCGGCTGCCAAGTAAATCTGTGAACCTCGGTTTTGTCGGGACCGGCTTCATACCCTTCTAAGTTGTCCTTTTCATTCCAACCCCACTTGTAATTCTCTGGCGGATACAAGCAAGTGTCCGTTTCAAAAACAGCCAGTTCAAGCAAGTCGTCGGACTTTATTAGAACAACAGTGCGGACGTGCGCGAATTTTTTCCGAACGTCTGTCACGCGGCTATTCCAGATGCTCAAAATCTTCTTACCCACTTCATCAGGATCACCACCTTTGATTTCGGTATCACCGAACGAATACGCCGGTGAATTTCTTCCGGAAATAAGGCGCACCCGTTTCGTTTTGGAGGGAAGCTTATTCTTCAAAGTTTTAGCGCCCCAGGCGCATTGCTCGAAAACGATGTCGTCCAGTCCAACATTCGACGGTTGCCATTTTGCGCCGACGAGACGCGCAAAGATTTCTTCCCAATCTTCTCCCTCCAAGCGTGGTGTTCCACGCGTCGCCAAGTGATAGACGACTTCGCGACCCAGACCTACGGCGAACCCGGACGGAAAATCATTTAGTCGATAAGGGGGCTGATACTTTTCGACCTTTCTGAGTTTTGGTGTCGTCATTGGGCTTATTCCTTTCCAGAAGTCGCATCTGACTGTCGAACGTGGAAAAGCGTTGGGTGTAGATTTCGTTTGTTTCCTGCCAGATGCCTGCCTGAAAAACTTGTTTCAGAACAGCCGCAACGACGGGGACAGGCACGGTGTTTCCCGCCTGTTTGCGAGTTTGCGATTCGTTGCTGACAATCTTGTAAGACTCTGGAAATCCCTGAAGACGGAGCATCTCACGCGGCGTCAATCTGCGCTCACCATTCACCAACAAATAATTGTATGATGCTCCGGCCCGCAACGCGCAAGAGAATGGATAAGCGCTGATATGTCCACCCTTGTTTTCGTGCCAGATGGTTGGTTCCTTTTTCGGTTTCAGAACGCTCCATCGTCGCTCACGGATGTGGTCCGAGGCAAAAAATCGTTCGGGAACGCGCTTTTCGAGTATTTCGGACAGCGGGGTCATTGGCACCTGGCTTGCCGGCCAATCAAAAATTGCAGGTTTGTGAAAACCCACGATGAAAACCCGCTCGCGTTTTTGGGGCAGTCCAAAGTGCAGCGCGTTGAAAACACGAAAGTCAGTCTGATAACCAAGCTCGCGCAGAGTCTCCATGATTCGCGCTAGTGTGCGTCCCTTGTCGTGGCCAACAAGCAGCTTCACGTTTTCTAAAACAAATGCCTTTGGACGCTTTGCTTTTAGAATCCGAGCGATGTCAAAAAAAAGAGTTCCCCGGGTGTCCTCAAAGCCTTTCATGTGACCGATGATGCTGAATGGCTGGCAGGGGAATCCAGCGACCAGCAATTCGTGGTCAGGGACGGAGTCCTCCTTGACGGCTTTGATGTCGCCGATTGGCCTTTCGCCAAAATTGGCCTCGTAAGCCATTTGGCAATCCTCGTCGATATCGGATGAGAACACACAAACGGGGTCAAAACCAAGGGAAGGAGCAGACTGCTCAACTGCCAGACGAAATCCGCCGATTCCACAAAACAAATCAACGTAGCGAATTATTCTCGGTGTGTGCGTCCCGTTGCCGTTGTCGTTGCTTCGGTTCATTTATTTCCTTTGGATTATATTCAATCCCGCCGGGAGTGCAATTTCCAAACACGCGCAACGAGGCACGATTCGTTTCTTAGCTCGTGCTCCCAAACTCTCAAAACACGCCAGCCTGTGCGCCGCAAACTTCGCGTCACAAGCAAGTCTCGCTTCCGGTTGCGCTCGATTTTATGCCGCCAATACCCGCGATTCGCTTTTGGATGACGCAGGTGCTTCGGGCAGCCGTGCCAGAAACATCCATCCACAAAAACGGCGAGCCGTTCTTTGCGGAAAACAAAATCCGGGCACCCGAGCAATGGCAGATGTCGTCGCCAGCCTTTGACTCCATGCTTTCGGAAAATTTTAATCAGGCTCATTTCAGTAGCCTTATTCCCCCTCGACCGAACCGCAGCCATGATTTGCGACCGTTTTTCTTTGCTGACTGAATCTGACATCCAGACGAATATAACAGGGCGTCCAAATCAGAACGAGCAGGAAATAACAGCAGCCTCAACTTGCGAGAGAACGCAAGAACGTGTCCGTCCCGCATAATCGCATATTCTCATTCTCATCATCATCGTTCAGACAGTTGCTTGACCTGTCCTCGCATTTGCCGGCTGCCCTTGACGCTGTCCTCCAAAAACTAGTCTCCAGTCACCTTTATCCATCCCACATTTCACCAATCAACGCCATTCTCTTCGACGATGCGCTGATTGGCCGTCCTCATCTGCCTCGTGCCATTGTGATTGCGGCGATCCTGCCATCCCACCGGCCACTTTGCAAGCCTTGCTCTTCATCCTCCTCTCCCTCAACGGATTGCACTTATCCCAATCCGTCATCTTTGTATTCTCGACAAAGTTCTTCCTTCTCTGCTTTCTCAGTTTGCTCCCGTTCAAATTCTTTTCCTGACGGCTTGCCGCTCTGCGACCTGTGCGATCTTTGCGGCCAGTTTTACCGCATCCGCTTCCCCCTCAACCACTTCCCTCTTGATCAAATGACCAATTACAAATCCTCAATCAAACCGTCCCCATTTTCCTGCCTCCATGTTTCTGCCATCAGCTTCCGCCAGCCATTCCGCCGACGTCCTTCAAACAACCTTCTGTCCAGCAAAACCCCGTTCATCCTGTTCACCTTCTCAATCCTGATAATTGCGACCCTTTGCTGCCACCGGCGCGGGGCGCATTCGACCCCTTCTTCAAATCCTTCCCTTGCCTGCCTTCGCGAATTCCCCCAAGGCCGTGCGAAAAGGCGCGCGACTGGCGTTGACTGGCGGGCGGGGATTTGTGACTCTTTGAGGCAAAGAAAGCTTTTCTGTGCAAATAAAAAAAGCGGTCATCACTGCCGCGGGCAAAAATCAGCGCACGCTGCCCCTCCAAACTTTGGTGGACCGGGACGGGACGCAAAAGACCGCGCTGGCCATCATCCTGGAGGAGGTGCTCAAGGCGGGCATCGAGGAAGTCTGCCTGGTGGTCTGTCCGGGCGACCAGGCTGCTTACCGCGTGGCGGCGGGCGCCCATTCTGGCCGTGTGCGGTTCGTTGAGCAGCAGGCGCCGCTGGGCTACGGTCACGCGGTGCATTGCGCGCGCGCCTTCACCGACGGCGCGCCGTTTCTGCTGTTGGTCGGCGACCATCTCTATGTCAGCCGGGCGGAGAAGAATTGCGCCCAGCAACTGGTGGAGATCGCCGGGGCCGAATCCTGCTCGGTTTCAGCGGTGCAGGCGACCTCTGAGAGCAAACTGCCGTTTTACGGGGCGGTGGGCGGGCGTCTGGTGGCCGGACGGCAGCGGCTCTACCAAATTGACACCGTCCTGGAGAAGCCGACGCCGACGGAGGCGGAGCAACGATTGATCGTGCCGGGGCTGCGGGCCGGACGCTACCTCTGCTTTTTCGGAATGCACGTCCTGACGCCCGCCGTCATGGAACGCCTGGAGGAATTGGCGTCGGCCCGGCAAAATGGCACCGCCCTCAGCCCGGTGCTCAACCTCCTGGCCGCCCAGGAACGCTACCTGGCTCTGGAGCTGCAGGGACGCCGCTACGACATCGGGGTGAAATACGGATTATTGACAGCGCAACTCGCGCTGGCCCTCGACGGCCAGGACCGCGAAGAGGTGCTTTCCAATCTGGTCGAACTGCTGGCGTTGAGAGGGGATTGATTCCAACCGACCGCCTTCTCATGACCGCCCGACTCAGCCAGATCATCACCGCCCCGGACCCCGCCGCGCGCAATCAGTCGCTCGACGCCTTCGGCCGCGCGGCCTCGCTGGAACAATTGCTGGCCGAATGCGAGGACCTGGAGGCGTTCCGGCGGCGGAGCGACAATCTTTACGAGCGGGTGCGGGCGTTGTTTTTTCTCTACGCCATCCACCGTTTTCATCTGCCGTTGAAGCCCGGCCTCAACGCCCGTGGATGGGTGCCCTTTGCCGGTTACGCGCACCTGCTGCAGCGCCGGTTCGAGGAGGCGATCAAGGTCTTTCTCCAAGCACAAAAGAGGGACGGGCCGAACGACGCCGTTAGCAGCGCGCTGGCGGCGGCCTATTACCGGCTGGGCATCCAGACGCTGGCCGACCAGGTGCGCCGCAGCGTGCGCTCGGTGCGGGGCAATCAATGGATGTTCCGCATGGGCCACCCCGCCGATCAGCCGTTGCGCCTGCGGGCCGAAATGCTGCAACGCGGCCCTGACGGCTGTTACCCCCTGTTGCGCGAAAAAACCCCCGTGCGGATGGACCTGACGCACAGCGCCTGGAGCGACATTTTCTTCCTCGGCATGGATTATCCGGAGGGCGCGAAGGTCCTGAACGTGTCGATTGACCTGGGCGTGCGCGGACGCGACCGCTCGCCCAGACCGCCGATTGAGGCCTATCTGCGCGTCATTGATGAGCCGGTCTTGCGCCTGGCCAGCATCGACCTCGGCGCGGTGGCCGACATCACCCAACTGGCCGAAGTGTTCGATTTTGCGCGGGATTACCTCGGGCTGCTCAAGGCAGCCGTCATCGCCGCGGGGATCGTGCCGCCGGGCATCGAAGGCTCCGGGCAAAGCCTCTCCGACCTGCTGGGGCGCTTGGCCGGGCCGGGCCGGGGCCTGGAACTCGTGAGCAACGTCAATAATATTCCGAAAGGCTCGCGCCTGGCCGTTTCGACCAACCTGCTGGCGGCGCTGATCTCGGTGTGCATGCGCGCCACCGCCCAGGCGCGCTCCTTGGAGGGCGCATTGGAGGAAAATGAGCGCCGGCTGGTTCTGGCGCGCGCGCTGCTGGGCGAATGGCTGGGCGGCTCGGGCGGCGGCTGGCAGGACTCTGGCGGAGTCTGGCCGGGCATGAAGCTGATCGAGGGCGCGGCGGCACGGGAAGGGGACGCGGAATATGGCCTGAGCCGCGGGCGCCTGATGCCGGTGCATCATGTTTTTGACAACAACGACGTCTCCGAGTCGGCCCGCCGCCGGTTGCAGGAGAGCCTGGTGCTGGTCCACGGCGGCATGGCGCAAAACGTGGGACCGATCCTGGAGATGGTCACCGAGAAATACCTCCTCCGCTCGGAGGCGGAGTGGCAGGCCCGGCAGCAGGCGCTGGGAATTTTGGATGAAATCCTGGCCGCGCTGCGGGCCGAGGACGTGCGGAAAATCGGCGCGGCCACGTCGCGCAATTTTCATGGCCCGCTTCAAACGATCATTCCGTGGGCCAGCAACTTCTACACTGAAACACTTATTGACAGGGCGCGCGGCGAGTTTGCGGACGATTTTTGGGGGTTCTGGATGCTCGGCGGCATGTCCGGCGGCGGCATGGGGTTTATTTTCGCGCCCGCCCGCAAGGCGGAGGCCCAGGATCGCCTGCAACAAATCATGGCGCAGACCAAGCGCGAACTGGAAAACGCCTTGCCCTTTGCCATGGAGCCGGTTGTGTATGATTTTTCACTCAACGAAAAAGGGACTTGGGCGGATTTGCTGACGGGCGACCGCGCCCTTTTGCCCCACCCGTATTATGTCCTGGTGCTGCCGCCGTTGCTGAAATTGGACGGACGGTTGCTGCCGGCGGCCCGCCGGGCGGAACTGGAGAAGTTCGCGGCCGCCAGCCGCGCCCGGCCTGAATTGGCCGGGGTGGCGCAGGATGTCTTCGACCGCTTGCTCCCGCGGTCGCGCCGAGAATCGTCCACCGAGCAGAGCCTGGAAACGCTGCTGGCGGAAAATGGCTTCGACCGCGCCGAACACGAGCAGATTCGAGCCGACCTGAAAGGCGGACGGATCGGCCTGGCCCAAAATCGTTTGCCGGCCAGCGCCAAAATTGAAGACGTCCAACCCGGCGACGTCGTCGATGCCAGCCAACCGCTGCCGGGCGACTGCGTGGCCATCGGCCGGGAGGCGATCGCGCGCGGAGCGGCGGTGGTGGTCACGCTGGCCGCGGGTGTGGGCAGCCGCTGGACACAGGGCGCGGGAGTGGTCAAGGCGCTGCACCCGTTTTGCAAGCTGGGCGGACGCCACCGCACCTTTCTGGAGGTCCATCTGGCCAAGAGCCGCCGTGTCGGGCGCGAGCACGGCGTCGTGCTGCCGCACGTGGTCACCACCAGTTACTTGACACACGCGCCGATCAGCGAGTTTCTCGCCCGGCAAAACAATTACGGCTATCCCGGCCCGCTGTTGCTGTCCCCAGGGCGCGCCATCGGGCTCCGCTTGATTCCAATGGAACGGGACCTGCGCTTTCTTTGGGAGGAGATGCCGCAGCAGATACTCGATGAGCAGGCGCAGAAGGTGCGCGAGAGCCTGCGCGCGGCTCTCATCAACTGGGCGCGGCAGGCGGGCGAAGGCGAGGATTACACCGACAATGTTCCGGCGCAGTGTTTGCACCCGGTGGGTCACTGGTATGAAGTTTCCAACATGCTGCGCAACGGAGTTCTGCTCCGTTTGCTGGACCAATACCCCAACTTGAACTATTTGCTGGCGCACAACATCGACTCTTTGGGTGCCGATCTGGATCCGGCGTTCCTGGGGCTGCATATCCAGCAGAATGCCTGCCTGTCCTTTGAAGTGATCACTCGCAGGCTGGAGGATCGCGGCGGCGGCCTGGCGCGGGTCAACGGCCGCGCGCGCATTTTGGAGGGCCTTTCCATGCCGCGCGAGGAGGACGAGTTCCAGCTTTCCTACTATAACTCGTTGAGCACCTGGATCGACGTGCGCAAGCTGCTGGCCGTTTTCGGTTTGACAACCGCCGACTTGACCAACGCGGAAAAAGTATCCGCCGCCATCCGCAACGTCGCCGCCCGCATGCCCGCCTACGTTACCTTGAAGGATGTCAAGAAACGCTGGGGCCACGGCCAGGAGGACATTTTCCCGGTCGCGCAATTTGAAAAGCTCTGGGGCGACATGAGCGCCTTGCGCGAGGTGGATTGCCGTTTCATGGTGGTGCCGCGCCGGCGCGGCCAGCAACTGAAGGACCCGGCGCAGTTGGACGGCTGGCTGCGCGACGGCTCCGCCGCCTACGTCGAGTCGCTCTGCCAGTGGCAGGCCTGAGGAGCCGTCAACTCACCCTGGTCAGCTTCTCGTCCGCCGGCAGACGGGCCAGCAGTTCCCGGACGCTTCTTGTCTGGCCGGGCAAAACAAAATCCGGCGCGATCTCGCTCAACGGTTGCAACACAAAACGCCGCATAACCGCCCGGGGATGCGGCAATTGAAGGTCCGGCAGCGTGACGAGGCGCGAGCCGAAGGCGATCAAATCCAGGTCCAGCAATCGCGGCTCATTGCGGATTTTCCCCGGTTGCCGCCCAAATTCACGTTCCAATTCTTGCAGTTGACTCAAAAGTGTGGATGGCGTCTCGCCCGCGCGGGGCCGCAGGCCGGCGACCGCGTTGATGAACAGAGGCGAGCCGGGCGGGCAGTCCACCGGCGCGCTCTGCCAGAGGGTGGAGCGCAGCACAGGCGCGGCGGAGAGGGTTTGCAGCCGGTCCATCGCGCGGCTCACAATCGCCGCCGACTCGGCTAGGTTCGATCCTAGGGCGACAAAGGCTGTATCGGCGGATCGTTCGAGCAAGACCCTATACATGCTTCCTGGCTTTCCGCTCCGCCAGATAGTCATCAAGCGAACGGTAGCGCAGGGGCCTGCGCCGGGCGCGCTTGAGCCAGGCGACGTCCTCGGCGTCCTCCGCGCGCTCCAAAAGCTCCTCGTAGTCTTTGATGGGGAGAATGACGGAAATTGGTTTTCCCTTGCGGGTCACAATCTCGGGTTCGGGCAACATCGCTTTCATCGTTCCTAGTTTACCACCGTTTGCGCTTTTCTGTAAACGGCCGGATCGCGACCTCATCCTTTCAGCCCCAGCACGTCCTGCATGTCGTAAAGGCCCGGCGGTTTGCCCACGACCCACTGGGCGGCCCGCAAGGCGCCGTTGGCAAAGGTGTCCCGGCTGGAGGCCCTGTGCGTCAATTCCACCCGCTCACCGTCCGCCGCGAAAATGACCGTGTGGTCGCCCACCACGTCGCCGCCGCGCAACGAGTGCATCCCGATTTCCTCGGCCGCGCGCTCGCCGGTCAACCCCTGTCGCCCGTGCCGCAGCACGCGCTCCAATTGTTGCCGCCGCACTTCGGCCAAAACTTGCGCCAGCGTTTTGGCGGTGCCGCTGGGAGCGTCCTTCTTGTGCCGATGGTGCATCTCGACGATTTCCAAATCGTAACCCGGCCCCAGCGCTTCCGCCGTTTTGCGTGTCAACCAAAATAAAACATTCACACCCGTCGAATAGTTGGCGCTCCAGACCATCGGGATTTGCGCCGCAACCGCGCGCAACTGGCCGCGCTCCGCCTCGCTGTGCCCGGTGGTGCCAATGACCATCGCTTTGCTCCGCGCCGCGCACAGCCGCGCAAACGGAACCGTGCTTTCATGAAACGTGAAATCGACCACCACGTCAGCCCCGTCGATGACCGCGCCCAAATCGTCCCCCAGATCGATCTGCCCCGTGACGGCGATGGCCGGGATTCCTTCCGCGCAACGCAAAAGAGCCTGGCCCATCCGGCCTTTGGCGCCGGCAATGATGATCCTAGTCATGGAGCGGCACCCCGCATCGGTTGAGTGTTGCCTCGAGGACCTCGCGGTTTTTGGCGCTCATCGCCACCAACGGCAGACGATATTCCTCGGCGATCAATCCCATCATGGCCAGGGCCGCCTTGACCGGAATCGGATTCGACTCGATGAACAGGTCCTTGAACAGCGGATAAAACCGCTGATGAATCCGCAGCGCCGCCGCCGCGTCGCCCGCCCGGAAGACCTTGACCATGCGCGCGACTTGCCGCGGGATGACATTCGACGCGACGCTGACCACACCGTCCGCGCCGACGGACATGAACGGCAGCGTCAACGAATCGTCGCCCGACAAAATGGAAAACTTGCGTCCCAAGGCGCCCCGCAACTGGCTGACACGATCGGCGCTGCCGCCCGCTTCCTTGATGCCCGCGACGCGGGGCGTCGCCGCCGCCAGACGCCGGACGGTTTCGACCGCGATCTCAACCCCGCAGCGCGAAGGCACGCTGTAGAGGATCAAGGGCAACTTCGTCACGCGGCTGATCTCCAGGAAATGCTGATACAATCCCTCCTGGCTTGGCTTGCTGTAATAAGGGGCCACTTGCAGCGAGGAATCGGCCCCCGCCTTTTCCGCTTCTCGCGTCAAATAAACCGCTTCGCTGGTCGAGTTTCCGCCAGTGCCGGCCATGACATGGATGCGACCGGCGGCGTATTCGACAGCGTGGGCGATGACTTCGATGTGCTCCTTGTAATCGAGCGTGGGCGATTCGCCGGTCGTGCCGACGGGCACAATCCCCTCCACCCCGGCCCTGATCTGTATTTGGATGAGCCTTTTGAACGCCGCCGCGTCAAATTTGCCCTGGCGAAACGGAGTGACAATTGCCGTGTAAGTTCCAGTTAACATGCGTCCAGTAGAATCCGCGCGCCCGGGCGACATCAATCAATTTCGCTCACCGATTTCTGTTGAGCTTTTCAGCCACGCGGGCCGTCCACATCGTCGGACACTGCCGCGATACGGCGATCATCAGCTTGTTCGTCCAGCCGGCCACGACAATCGGGCGGCCGCGCAGCATCGCGCGATAGCCGATTTCCGCCACCCGCCGCGCGCTCATCGGTCCCGGAAAACCCTCCTTCGACCGCATGCCCGCCCGCTGCTGGAACTCCGTGCGCGTGCCGCCGGGACACAGCGCGGTAACCGTGACCCCTGTGCCCCTCAACTCCAGCGCCAGCGCGCACGAGAACGAATAGACAAAGGCCTTGCTCGCCGAATAGAGCGACAACCAAGGCCCCGGCTGAAAAGAAGCCGTCGAGGCGACATTGAGGATCTTGCCCTCGCGGCGCTGGAGCATCGGGCCAACAAACAGCTTGGTCAACTGCACCACCGCATCCATGTTCACGTGGAGCATTTGCAGTTCCTTGTCCAAATCCGTCTCTGCGAAGCGTCCGAAAACGCCAAAGGCCGCGTTGTTAATCAGCACGGACACCGGAAAACCCTCGCGCTGCAATTGCGCGAAAATCTCCGGCGCCGCATCCGCCCGCGCCAAATCCCTGGCCAGGACTTTGACCTGGACGTTGAACTTGTTTTCCAGGAAGCGGGCGCGCTCGGCCAGGCGCGGCTGATCGCGGGCGACCAGCGCCAGCGCGTAGCCATTGCCGGCGAGGATTTCGGCAAATTCGTAGCCGATCCCGGCGGTTGCTCCCGTGACAAGCGCATGTTTATCCATAAACGTCAAAGAAATCCGCCCCGACTCTACCAGTCCGGCGCTCCTTCGCCAATAGTTTGCCGCGGATGAAGTTACCCTGCGCCGGTTTATTCGTCAGCCGGAACATGTGTGCGAAAAACTTTTCAACGCCGGCAAAATTCGGCATCATGCCCGGAGTTTCTGAAGTCAATTGAGGATTGTTGTGAGCAGAACGGCGGACAAAAGTTTTTGTATGACGAAACGAAAAACGAAGGCCACAGAGTTGGCAAAAATCGGTGGACAGGATGGCAAACCATCCGCCGCGCTTCCCGTTGGCTATGCCAATCTTCTCGCCGACCTCAAGGCGCGTGTCCGCGCGGCGCAACTTCGCGCGGTGGTTTCGGTCAACCGCGAGTTGATTCTGCTCTATTGGGACATCGGTAGAATCATTGTCGAGGCGCAAAAGACCAAGGGCTACGGCAAGCAGGTGGTGGAACGGCTGGCGCAAGACCTGCAAAAGGAATTTCCCGGCACGGCGGGTTTCTCCCCGCAAAACGTCTGGTTCATGCGCAGCTTTTATCTGGCCTGGCCGGCGATGCCGCAAAAACTCTCACAAGTTGTGAGAGAATCCAAAACCGCAATTCTCTCACAGCCTGTGAGAGAATCGGCTGCCTCCGCTCCGCCAGCGCCCATTTCGGAATTGCCGTGGGGACATAATCGCCTGCTCCTGACCAAGCTGGAGGCTCCCGCCATCCGCCTCTGGTATGCTCACAAAGTCATCGAACACGGCTGGTCGCGCGCGGTGCTCACGCACCACATTGAAACGCAACTGCACAAACGCGAAGGCAAAGCCGTCACCAATTTTCAACGCACGCTGCCGCCGCCGCAGTCCGATCTCGCCGAACAAACGCTCAAAGACCCATACAATTTCGATTTCCTCACCATCCGCAGCGACGCGCATGAGCGCGACCTCGAACAGGGTCTGCTCGACCACATCCAGACATTTTTGCTCGAACTCGGCGTCGGCTTTGCTTTTGTTGGACGGCAATATCACATGGAAATCAGCGGCCAGGATTATTATCTCGACCTCCTGTTTTACCACCTGCGGCTGCGGTGCTACGTCGTGATTGATTTGAAAATGAAAGCCTTCGAGCCGGAATTCGCGGGCAAGATGAATTTTTACCTTTCAGCCGTGGACGACCAGTTGCGCCATGCCGATGACAGACAGTCCATCGGCCTGTTGCTGTGCAAGGAACGTGACCATCTGACCATTGAATATGCGTTGCGTGATTTGAAAAAGCCCATTGGTGTCGCTCAATGGCAGACCAAACTGGTCGAATCCCTGCCCAAGAATTTGAAAGGGAGCCTGCCGACGGTGGCGGAAATCGAAGCTGAAATTGACAACGCAGGCACTAAATAAGACGGTGACTTGATTTTCAACATATTACTGAGAACCGGAACACGCCGCGCCATGTTTTGAAGTTCTGGCCACTTTCCGAACAAAGCGCCGATCAAGTGTGTCTCAACTCATCTCTCCTTGCAACACAGGGCGTGTCTCGGGATGCGATGGCGATTTTTCCGTGATGCTGTTCATAAACTCCACCCTCACCTTGTTCCCGTCGAAGCGGCTGGTGACAGTGTCGTGATGCGGAGTTTCGTAATAGCGCCATGTCATCTCGAAGGTGTTATCCTCCTTCCACGCGCCACTGGCGGCGATCCGGACCGGCCGCAGGTCTTTGACCGTTATTTTCGGCGGCGTGCCGGGCATGTTGGTTTGGCCTTCGACCCAATTCCCCAGGCCGCAACGGATCGGGTATTCTCCCCCGGCATCCCGCAAGGTGAACGTGCAACTCGCGCCGTGAAAACGAAAGCAGACATCCCGCGCGCCCTTGTCGTTGGCAACGATCTGGAATGTCTTGCCCGAAACTCTGGCGGCCGTTGGCGAACTTCCCTGCCCTTTGGGCGGCGGCAAGGCGAGCGACGCCAACTCGTCCCGCAGTTGCAGCGCGGCGGGCGCGTCGGCGGGCAACGGGTCTTGGCGCAAAGCCGGCAGCAGAAATTCCCAGACCAAGTTCAACTCCCCTTGCATGTCGGCGCTCTCGCTGGTGATCGCGATGACCGCGTCCCGCTCCGGCAGGACGATGGCGTACTGCCCGAAGGCGCCGTCGCCGCGGAAGCCGTTATGCCGGCAGCGCCAGAATTGGTAGCAATAGCCCTGGTGCCAGTCGCTCGTTTTTTTGACCTCCTCCAGGCTCGCGTTTCCCGTCGCGGGCTGTTGAATCTTGAAGGTCGTCGCTTCCTCGACCCAGGCCGCGGGCAGAATCTGGCGGTCCTTCCACCGGCCTTTTTGCAGGTAAAGCTGGCCGAATTTGGCCAGACACTCGGTTTGGACGCTCAATCCCCAGCCGCCGGTGTTGATTCCGCGCGGGCAGGTTTCCCAACTCATCCCCTTCATCTCCAAAGGCTCGAAGAGACGCGGCCGCAAATAATCGATGAGTTTATCCCCGGTCACTTTTTGGACAATGGCCGAGAGCATGTAGGTCGCCCCGCTATTGTAAAGGAAGACGCTGCCCGGCTCATGCACAATGGGCAGGGAGAGGAACGATTTGACCCAGTTCTCTTCCTTGGTGATGATGGGCGTCGAATCCGTCGCGTGCCCCGCCGACATTGTCAACAAATGTTTCATCCGCAACGCGGCCAGGTTGTCGCTCACGCTCCCCGGCAGGTCGCCGGGAAAAAACGACGTGACCGTGTCATCCACCTTCAGCCGTCCTTCGGTGACGGCCAGGCCAACGGCGGTGGAGGTGAAGCTTTTGCTCAGGGAATAGAGCATGTGGTTGCGGCCGGGCGCATAGGGCGTCCACCAGCCTTCGGCCACGACGTACCCGTGCCGCACCATCATAAAACTGTGGAATTCATGCCGGGACTTCGCGACGGCCTCCAGAAACGCCAGGATTCCGGCCGATGAAACGCCCTGTTCCTCCGGCGTGCCGCGGGGCAATTTGCCCGCGTGAAACAGCGCCCCCTCCGCGCTCAGGCAGGCCGGAAATGTTGAAACCAGTCCCAGCCCGGTCGCGCCCAGGCCGAAACGCCGTAGAAACGTTCTGCGATCAAGTGTCATAATCTGTGCCGTCAAGTAAACCGCATCCCCGCCTCATTGTCAGCCCTCTTTCGGCGGGATTTGGAAATAGAGTTGAAAAGATGGAAATAGAGCGAATCGTTTAATGAACCCGCCCGTCGCCTGGGGTTGTGCAGGACAAGTTGGCGCGACGATGGCGCTGGCGGTTGTTTGCGCGGTTGACGGCAATGGGCTGCAAAGGGCGGCAAATGATCGCAAATATCAGCAAATACGGGCTTTTTCGAGGATTTTGGGGATGGGGATGGGTCATAATGGCACTCAAGCAAGAGTTGAAACGGCACGCGGAAGAGACATTTTGGCTCTGGAAACTTTAAGGCGAAGGTGATAGCGCCAAGGCGCAAAGGAGCAAAGGAGCAATGCGGCAAGCCGCAACCAAAGATGAATGGCCACGAAAGATCGCAAAGATCACAAAAATTGAAGAATATAAGCTCCTGTCCTTGTGCTCTTTGCGTTCCTTTGTGGCAAAAATCTTGTTTTAATTGCACGACTTTTCGGGATAGCACTACAGAGGAGGAAAGGCTGCGTCCAAAATGCGCAAATTCCGGGACATTGGGAATTCGTAATTTGCTTTGCGGCTTTGCGCCCCTGCGCCATTGCGTTGAAGTCCGTGGCAGGCTCTTGGGCGGGCGGGGTGAGGATTTCGACGACATGGAAGGCGGCCGCGGCGCGGCGAGCGCGGCGGCGGTTGCGGCCCGGCGAAGGGCGCCGGACGATGGACCCGCCTTCGCCAAGGCTACGGCGGGCAAGCATGCTTGTCCTCACGCGCAGGAGTTGATCACATTCTCACGAGGGGGAAAAACCGACTGGGGGAAAAAATGCAGATTCTTGAAGATTTATTTCAACCACGGATCAACAGGATGGACACGGATATGGGGAACAAGACATGAAATACAAGATGTTCAGCAGAGTATCGTTAAAAGTCAGGCTCCCCAAGCATCGGCTTCGGCGCGGGGATGTGGCGACCATTGTTGAACACCATCCAGGCGGCCCAGATCGGGAACCGGGTTACACGTTGGAGGTCTTCAACGCAGTAGGGGATACGGTTGACGTCGTAACAGTGCGGGAGTCGCAAATCGAGCCGCTGACGGCGAGAGGCCTTTTGCACGTGCGACCGCTCGCCCAAGCCGTGTGACACCTTTGATAACAGAGGGTACACATGTCCATGATTTCGGCTAAGTTCCGTGGCGGCTTCTGTGCCAAGCTATATGCTTCTGATCCGGCCAATATTTCGGGTCGCTTGGCAGGAAAAGCCGGTGGCCATCGAAGTCAACCAACTTCTGGCCGGGAATGCCTTCTTCGATGAATTTCTGGCGATTGACCACAACCCTGTAATCGTCGCTGACGGACCAGAGGCCACGGTCGAATTGCCAGTGGGCGTTCTTGGAAAGCGCAAGACCATTGCGCGGGTCGTTGTTGCGGCTGAGGGAGGCGACCAGGGTGCTGTCCTTGCCGCCGCTGAAGCCGACCAGCCAGGGGCGAGCATCGGCTTGGTATAATTCGCGCAATGAATCTTTGATTTCCTGAAGAGCAGCGCCGGACATCGGGCGGGATTCTGGCAGGCAAATCCGGGTTTTTGAAGATTTATTTTGGCCACAGATTAAGAGGGGGTGTGAGACAGAATTCTTCAGGTGACGAAAAAGGGTCCCCTCTCTCCGGCTCTCCCCCCACGCGGGGAGAGAGGGCAAACGTGGCCCCAAAGGAGTATATTGGGTCGCATATACTTCTGCCTCGCAAAAACCGGTCGGGAAAGAATGTTGTCTCACACCCGTCAAGAGGGATTGACACAGATAACACCAACTACAACCCCTCGGCCTTTGCGTTCTGGACCGGCTCACGCCAGGCAAGAAGAAATGCGCCCGAACACTGAATTCTCCGTTTCATCGGCAATGCCCCTCGATGGTTCCTGGCCGGGAAATCAAGCTATCTCCGCCATGAGCCGCTTTTCGGCTTCCTCGTTCCCCAGCTTGTGGCGCACCCGCATCACGGAAACCCCGACCACCGGCGGATACGCCTGGTCGGCTTTCATCCGCGGCTCCACGTATTCGATCACTTCAAAGAGAAGTTTATTGGCCGTCTCGTAATCCAGGCCCGTCAGCCGCTGGATGTAGCGTGTCGAGCGGTCTATGAGCTTGAGGTTGCTCGGCACAACCCAGATCATGTAATTTCCCATCACTCTGCCCAACCGCACCATCGTGCAGGTTGAGAGGGCGTTGAGCATCATCTTCACCCCCGCCCGCGTGACCCCATCCAGCAGGAAGTCTGTCTTCGGCATGGGCGCGAGCACAGCCACGCACTTGGGATTCCACCCGGCCAAAAAATCAATGACCGTCTTGAATGTTTCCTTTTGCCCAACGTAGATCACCCCGGCTTGGGCGCCGGCCTTTTGCGCGGCCTCCAGTTGCTTGCGAACAAATCCCTTCGTCGAGAGCAGCAAATCCTGCTCGGTCTCCGAGACAATTCCCACCGCGCTATCGCCCTTGCCCGGTGGCCGGTGCTTCAGTCCATCCAGCCCCACCCTGAACCGCATCAACTCCGCCGTGCTGATCTTATCCACAATCTCGTTGGTGCGCGCCACTTTGTCCTCGCTCACCAGCGCCCGCACTTCAGGCTCGCTCCATTCGACGCACTGGGGGTGGCGCTTGAGGATCCGCTTCCACGCCTCCGGCGTCTTCGGGTAAGGCAAGAACAGGAACGACCATGACTCGGTGGCCGCCGGGTCGTCGAACTTGCGGAAGGGCGGCGAGCAATACGTAGGCGAGCGCTCCGTCGTGTCCGTCAGCACGTCTATCCCAAACCGGTCGGCAAAGTAACTGTTCTTGTGTCCGGACCGGTAAACTGATTCCTCCAGGGAAACCGCTTTCGCAAGCTGCGCACGAAACTCTTGCGACATCAAGCTGCCGTGCATCTCCGTCAACCGCTTCAGAAACTCCCCCGGCACCGCCGCCGAGTCCAATGCGCCGGCGCCATTGGGATCAAGCTCCTTCATCAAATCGCGCGCGACCATCTCCAGCACCGTCAGCAGCACACACAATTGGATCGTCGTCGCTTGCATCCGCGTCGAGCCGGTGATCGACATCGGTCCGGTCGTCAGATTGATCTTCTCGATGCGCGTCTCCTGGATCACCTCCCGGCTTCGCTTGATGTGTTTGCACAGGATGTCATCCGGGTTGTTATACACGAAATAGACTTTCGCCCCCGCTTCCAGACCTTTCCATGCCGTGCCGATCACAAAGGACGTCTCCCCGCCCTCAGTGATGGCAAACACCACGTCTTTGGGTCCGACTCCCAAATCCCCGATCTGCTTCTTTCCAAACTCCGCGAAGTCCTCAAACCCTTCCACAGACTTGATGAGCGCGAAATCCCCCCCCGCCATCACGCTGAACGCGCGGTGCTCCAACTCCTCCGGCTTGGGCGAACTCGCCCGTCCTTGCGCCCGCTGCCGCTGCCAGAAATCGCGCCAGATCGAAACCAACTGGATGCTCAGGCGCCCCGTGGAGCCGCACCCGGTGAAAAACAGCTTTCCGCCCTGGCGCAACGACCGCAGCACCGCATCCTTGATGCCTGCCGCCCGGCCCGATTGGGCAAACTCCTTATACTTGATCACCACGTCGCCGTCCGCCTCGAACAGCAGTCCCAGGGCCGCGCTGACGTCGCCCTTGGCTCTTTCGCTCAGCTTGGCGGTCACCGGGTGGGAGGACTCGGTCGTCAGGACGCCAAGCTGAAATTGATCGCTGATCCTGAGAAATTCATGGGATCGTCGGTCTGATGTTTCGCTCATAAAGGCTGGATTATTCTTTAATTCGATTCGTCGGAGGCCAAACGGTCGGTCCTATAATTGTGACAGCTTTCATTCCTCTGAAGCCAATCAATGCATCCCATCTTTGTCAAATTCCAAAGTCATATAATGGACCCCACTGTGTCTCTCAAAGAACGTTCCACCCTCTCATACTCAGGGAAGCGTTGTTGATCCCTCACACACTCCCGGTGTGTTTCCCAGGGAACATCAGTTCGCGCAGTTGCGTGACGGAGGCGGTGCCCGTGGCGCCGAGTTGATGGATGACCACCGAGGCACCGACGGCCGCCAGTTCGATGGCTTCCATCAAAGTGGCCCCCGCGGCAAGCGCGGCGGCGGCATTGGCCGTCACGGCATCGCCGGCGCCCACCACGTCGATGGCGCCGCGCAAGGGCAAGGCGGGAACATGCACGATCGAACGATCCGGCTGCGCACCGACAATCCCCCGTTCAGCCATCGTCACTACCACGGCGCGTCCGTTCCTGGCCGCCAATTCGCGCGCGGCGTTTTCGATCTCTTCGACGCCGGGCGAGCCGTGCAGACCCGCCAGCATGGCCAGTTCGGCGGCGTTCATTTTGAAGATCACTGGGGGGTACTGGCCCAAACCGCATCGCGAATCGGCAATGACCAGCGCGCCGGACAGAAACTCGTTGAGCGCGTCACGCACTCGCGATGTGATCACTCCGGTCTCCGGCTCGTTCACTTGCTCAAGGACGATTACCACGTCCACTTTGCCTCGCAAGGCGGCCAGCGATTTAAGAATACTCCGCACCACGGCTTCCGGCGTGGGGGTCCAGTTTTTCGAGTCAAGCCGCTCCAACTCGCGAGGGGGTTGGTTGGGCAGCAGCACCAGCGGCTTGCAGTAGCTAAAGGTCCGGCGAAGAGGGGTGGCCAAGAAGTGATCCATCCGGACACCTTTGAGCGCCGCCAACGCCTCTTGAAGCTCGAACCCTTCGCCGTCCTTGCCGCAGAAGCCGACGGGATAAACGTCGCCGACCCCAAGGGCGACGAGATTGTTGACCACGGTGCCCGCGCCGCCAGCCTGGGCGCGAACATTGATGACGTTGAGAACGGCAAGGTCCGTCTCGATGGATGTTTCCGCTTTCGTTGGGTCAATGTCCAGATAACGATCGAGGCAAAAATCGCCAACCACCGCGACGCGCAGCTTTGAATATTGGCCGGTGATGCGGAGAAAGCGTTTGAAGTTCATGAGGTATCCATTTCCCGCTCAAGGTGGTGAACGAAGGTTACGTTGTCGTAATCGACTTGGATCAAGCGGGCGCATGATTTGGTTTATCGCGCCAGAATAATCCGCAGCAAGTGCAAAGCGTCACGGTAATCCGGGATCACCACCTGAGCGCCGACGCCCAGGAGCCGCTGGCGTTTCCATTGATCCACCCGCCCGGAACCGTTGTCGGCTTCAGCACTCGCCACCGCCACGGGGAGGCCGCCGACGTCGCGCGTGTTCTCTATTTCGACATAGCCATCGCCGAAAGTCAGAAGTTCCGCGCCCGAGATGCGATGTTCGCGCAGAATGCGTTCGATGACAATCTTCTTGGAAAAAGATTTGTAATCGTCAACAGCGCCATAAATGCGCGGGCCGAAATAGGGATCCAAGCCCAGCAGCGCGGCTTCCTGCTTGACGAACGGCTCATCGGTGCCGCTGGCCAGATACAGATTGAGGCCCAGGCGCCGCAACTCGTCCAAGAGTGATCGTGCTCCAAAAACCAGGAATTGGTCTGGATGCGTCTTTTTGCGCCGGAGGCTCTCGACACGCTGTTGGATACGCGCGTCGAGGCGGCGCAGGTATTCGCGCTTGTACCAGGACGGCTCGCGCGGTTGTCCGCCGCGTTCCTTGATGCGTTCAGCAAGTTGATTCATCTGGTAGATGGTTTGTTTACCGTTCAGACGCATGATATCGTCATAGGCCAGTTGGCGGCGCTGGCTCTGAGTCTCGTTCGCGCGCGGCGGCAGCATTTCGGTAAACATCGGCACCATGACTTCCGGCCAGCCTTCGCGAACCAGAGAAAGCGTGCCGTCGAAATCGAACAGAACATGAGTGATGCCGGGCCGTGGCGCAAAGCCGTTGGCGAACTCCACCGTGCCTTTAAACGGCAGCCGGCCTTGGGTTTGTTGGCTCATAAGAAAGAACCCAGGACCCGAATGGCGCTTGCGGGCCTCTTCCCGAGGCAAGTGCTCCTGGCATTCATCACGAAATTTCTTATGTAATCGTCGAGCGTCATCGTGCTGCTGTCAAGACCGGCGGCTGTTAAACAAAAGCCCTCTGAGGCGTTGGGAGTTAAAATGGTCAGTGCAATAATTGTGACAGCCTTAAGATCTCTCAAAAGAATCCACGCATTCCATTTTTGTCAAATTCCAAAGTGTCAGAATTCAAGGATCCCGCGGCGTCGTTACGCATAATCATTTGGTAATCAGTGTTTTGTACCCTAAGGACATTGAATCCCGCTTTGAGAACGGGGTCTCAAGCTTGCGGAGACGCGCGTAACGGTTAAACTTCCGGCGTGATTGAGTTGATGGGAGCAAGTTCTGCCAGGCGACTATGCTGCGCTATGCTGGCCGGATGTTGGAGCGCGGCCCAAGGAGCCGTCATCAACGTCGGTCCGGGCGACAATTATTCAAAGATCGAAGGCGCCCAGCCCGGCGACCAAGTCATCATCGCTCCCGGAACTTATGCCTTTCGCGTCTATTTGACGGCGCAGGCGACTCCCACCAACCCCATCGTGATCCAGGCGCAGGACCCGTCAAACCCGCCGGTGTGGGATTTTGGGACAAACCTCGTGGATAACGCTCCGGGCGACTACACGGGAGGCGACAAGGCCCGCGGGGCCTGGCAATTCAGCGGCGCGCAAAACTACAGCATCTCCGGCATCGTTTTTCGCAATTGCCGCAACTCGGCGGCCGATTGCGGCGGCATTCGCTATTATGAAACGACGAGCAACCTCTACATCAAGGATTGCGTCTTCACCCTGAACGACAACGGGATGACTGGCGGCACCCAGAACAGCCAGGCAACCGTTGAGTTCTGCGAATTCAACGCCAATGGCAACACCAATGCTCCTTCGTCCGCGCCGACCCACAACCTCTACATCTACGGCGGTTACTTCACCATGCGCTATTGTTTCGTGCATGACAGCGTGCAAGGCCAGAATTTCCACATCCGCTGCCGCAACGCGACGCTCGAATACAACTGGTTCGCCCGCGCCGCAAATTACGAGGGCGATTTGATGAGCGACGACGATTTCAGCGGGGAGGCGGGTCCGTTCCAGCAGACCTTGACCCTTCGCGGCAACGTCATCGTGCAGAACGCCCTTCCCGGCAATCATTCCCAAGTCATCGCCCTTTACAATGACGCGGGTCTGAGCGGCCTGACCCTGTCGTTGGTCTGCCTCTACAACACATTTGTCGGCAACGGAGGGTCTTCCGCCTTCGTCCATGTTTCCAATGCCGATGGGACGGCGATGAGCGCGCAGATTTCCGACAGCATCATTTCCGGCACAACGGTTGCGACTCTGATTGGAGATGGCGCCGCCGCCAGTGTCAATGGCGTCAATAATTGGCAGCCGTCCAACGCCGCCGCCTCACCCCTCACGAATACGGTGCATTCCGCCTCACCCGGCTTTGGCAATCCCGCCGCGGAAAACTACCATTTGGCGACCGGCAGCGTGTGCATTGGCGCCGCCAACACGTCGGTGTATGGCCTGCCTGGCAAGGAATACTATTTGAATGAAGCGACCAACCGGATGTGGCGTCCGCGCGCCTCGGCGCTGGACGTTGGCGCGTTCGAAAGCACGACAACGAGCAGCCCCGTCGGCCCCTACACTGCCGCGCCGCAACCCCGGCTCAATATTGCGCCATCGGGCCCAAAGGCGGTGCTTTCCTGGCCGTTGTTTGCGCAGGACTATCAACTCGATCAGTCCGACCTCGGCGTGCCGGTGACGTGGACTGCCTCACCGCTGACGTGGGTCACCAACGGCACGGGTCTGACATTTACAGTTATTGCCGACGCCGCCCAAAGTTTTTACCGCCTTCAGAAATAGCTATGGAGCGACGGTGATGATCGCGCTCCTTGCTTCCTGGTAAATGGATTCGGCTCAGTGCCGGCCGGAGAACGACTTGAGGGCCTGCACAAAGCAATCCCCCAGTTGAAGCTCCAGACAATCGGGCTTCTTTTGCGCGCTGGCAACCAGCGGGGCAGCCGCCGGGTTGAGGCCCGGCGATGCATCGGCGTCGGCCACGCAAGCCACCACTTTGACTGTGGGAGCGGGCGCTTGCATGGCTTTCTGGAGGCGGGCCGTGGCCTGGGCGTCAAGCAAGGCATGATTTGCGAACGTCGGCTGCGGTCCTGCCACAGATGGCGCCAGCGGGTGTTGGCAGCCTGTGGCCAGGGCTGCAAGGAAAAGGAGAAACAGGATTCGCGGGTTGCGTATCAGTCGTAACATACGTTTAGCCTTTCATATTTCGCAAGCACCTCGGCTCAATCGTTGGGCGATGAATTTTTGCCAGCATTAGGCGCGCCACACCGGTGGTTGTGGCCTGACAATGCGAAAGGCGGCCGATCGTCAAAAGGTCTGGAACGGTTGGAAGCCATTGAGCCGCAACCTAATAGAGATGCATTGGGCGATCACAAAATGATTCACTTCAATCGCCTCAGGAGCGGCGGATTCTGCCAGGGCTTTTTTGGACGGGCATAATTGTCCTGTTATCGAGCAGCAATGTGTCTGGAGCGGAAAAAACGTGGAAAATACCCTTGCGCCGCGGGTTGGGAGGCAGATACTGCGTCTTAAATGATCACGGCACGAAACCAGTTCTCCGTGAACCGGGCAGCGTCAAAGAGCAAACTTCCATCAGTCGGCTGTCCGGTGTCATTACAAACAGACTGGAAAGGAAAATACCAAAGATGAAAAACAAGCTGACAATGGTTCTGATTCTGGCGCTGGCCGTTCTGTTCGGATCGCATGCCGTCGCCGGGGTGCTGATTTCGGTGAACGTCGCGCCGCCACCCATCGTGGTCTTCGATCAGCCGCCCTGTCCTGGCGACGGGTATATTTGGACGCCTGGCTATTATCAATACGGCGCTTATGGCTACTACTGGGTGCCAGGGGCCTGGGTTCTCCCTCCCAGCGTGGGACTCCTCTGGACGCCCGGTTATTGGGGCTTCGAGAGAGGCAGGTACCTCTGGCACGAAGGGTATTGGGGCTCGCAAGTCGGCTTCTACGGCGGCATCAATTACGGCAACGGCTACTTCGGCTCGGGCTTCACCGGCGGACGTTGGGAGGGGGGCGTGTTCCGGCATAACACGGTCATCTCGAACGTGGACCGGAACAACGTGCATAATACTTATGTGGACCGCTCGGCGGTGCGGGAAATCAAGGCTCCGAATCACGCCTTCAACGGCAAAGGCGGAATCAAGGCACAACCCTCGCGTGTTGAAGTGGAGGCAAGCCGCGCGCCTCATCAGGGGCCGACGCCGGCGCAAGTCTCGCATGCGCAAGAGGCGCATAACAACCATCTGGCAGCTCACGGTGCCGCAAGCAGGTAACCGGTTCAACGGCTGAGACAGTTTAGAATTGGCTCGTCAACTCTTTCACCGCCGCTTTTGCAGCCGACGACGACACGCCGTGGATTTTACGGTAGAGCTTAATGGCCAAACCCTTCTTTCCTGCGCGCGCTAGCAGCTTAACATGTTCGAGAGTGGGGATTTCGCCAGACTGGGGCCACAAGCCACTTTCACGAGCATCGTTGATCTCCTTGCGCGAATTGAGCTGATAGCTGGCGACCAGAAAAACCGCCACAATCCATACAAATCCGAAAGCGGGCACAATTTGAGTCAGGAAGGCGCCCATTCCCAGTGTCAACACCATCTCAACGACAAAAAAAACAATCCAGGCCGTGTTGGAGGCAGGAAGTTGCTTGGGAGCCAACTTGGCCTGCGGGGTGTTTGTCCGCGGAGCGGCTGGAGTTGTGGAAGTGATCGTCTCCACGCTGGTCTTGACTTCGCTGGCGTGCTGATAACGCCGTGCCGGTTCCCGCTCCAAAGCGTGCAGAACAACTTCATCGAGCCGCACATCCACCCGCACTTTTTTCGAGGGCGCTTCAAATCGGCCCATCGGCACTTCCCCCGTCAGCATCTCGTAAAACACCACGCCCAA
>JBEKSF010000001.1:0-101406 GCA_049517295.1 Verrucomicrobiota bacterium | reverse complement strand
CCTCCAAATCCGACGAGAATGACCGGTTCGATTTCATTGCTGTCTCCACTACGTTTAGTTGTAGCAGAGCCTAGCCGCCGGGCCGGAAACCCGTCACACAATCTTACCGGAGCGACACGGATGTTCGATCTCCACGATTTCCTGTTCAGACGGTACGGGGTGTCGAATATCTTAGTTCATCCCGTCGTCAGCAGCGTTAGCTTCGTAGGACCAGGGCCGCGGGGAAACGAAGACGTTTCATGGGACGTCTACCGGAAGGCGATGTACTCGTTAGGGTTTGACTACTATTTCAAGATGGCCATGCAATGTGAGAATCCTCATTATGTCTCGGCCGTTTCCAGCAAGGTCCAGGAGCTTTCCAGATGCCTGCAAGAAGATCGCCACTGCGGATGTGGCAGCGGCTCAGATTCAATGACCTTATTCGCGGACGGCACTCTATTCCCTTGCTATACCATGACCGGAAATTCCAACTTATGTATGGGGCATGTGCTCCAGTCGGAGCCTGATCTGGCAGGCTCGATGGCGCGTGCTCATCGCACATTGGCCAGGGACCAAAAGAGCCGGGAGGAGACTTGTAAATCATGTGCATTGCTCAAGACCTGCCACTATTGCAGCGGCGAGATGTTGCGGCAAGACACCTTGCATTTTGCGGTTCCATACTTATGCGATTATCAGTTTGGAGTGACGGAGGGCTTGCTGCTCGGCGCGCACCAGGCTGGATTCCAATTTGATCGTTTCATTCCTCAAGAATCACATGTTTGATGTCCCGCTTCAACAATCGCTCTGCTTGGCGCTGCTCAAAGACAATCCCAATCTGGTTTTTAGCAAAGACAACGACGACTGGACGCCTTTACATTATGCGGCTGCGAACGGCCCGAGATTGTGGCGGAATTGCTGCCGGCCAACAAGGTCGAATCGATGTCAATGCAAGTGACTATGGAAATTGACGAAAAAAAAATAATTGAAACACGTAGTTGACACAACCGCGTAGAAATTGGCATCAAACAAGTAAGAATAAATGCAATGGCGGACAACTGACAATCGAAAACCTGAAAACTTGACATGAACTCTATGAATGACAATATCGAAAAAGCTTCGGGCAAAGACTTGGAAGTGCGAAAGCAAGCGGCGCACGCTTTAGGCGAATCTCAAGGTCCACAGGCCGTGGACGGATTGATTTCACTTCTTGGTGACAAGGAAATTGTGGTTCGAGCAGCGGCGGTGGAGGCTCTTGGAAAAATCGGGGACGAGCGGGTGGTCGCCCCGTTAATTCAAATGACTAGTGACTCCAATGACGAGTTCCGCCAACAGCTTGCTGTCGCACTCATTGCCCTGGGCAAAAGATTTGAGATTATCGGCCAACTTTTGGAACGGCTTCAGAGCACGAACGCTTATGCCCGCAAAGCTGCCGTTTATCTTCTGGGAGAATTGGCGGATGCTCGCGGATTTGCTCCGGTGTGCAAAGCCTTGGATGACCCCGATGCGATCGTTCGTTCGGCGGCAGCCTTTGCGTTGGGAAAGTTTCCCAATAGTGATGCTACCTTAATTTTGGCCGAAACTCAATCGTCTGATCCAGACCAAAATGTCAGAAACGCGGCTGCGTTTTCAAGGATGAAACTTCTGCTCCGCCATCGTCACCTAGGCTCATCAAACATTTTTGTAATCCCTACTGATCGATCCTATGAAGATAGTCCGTCCATAAGGTTAAAAGACCTGGCAGAAATTGATTTTCTGGGGGACAAAATGCGTAAGTTCACCCCACCCCAAAAAGACAACGGGATGATTGCGGGCTGATTTTGGAGTCCCTATGAAAAATCTGGTTCTTGGTCCAAGTGCGAATTGCAAGCCAGGGGCGGACTTGCTGGGAATCGTCCGTGGCAACGGAAAGATCGGTCTTTTGCCCAGGCCGCTCAAGGTCGATCACGAATTTGTCGAGATTGCCAACCAAGGACGACGACCTGAAAAGCGATTTCGCTTTGCGGCCCCATGCCTTGAATGTCGTTGTCAACAATGGAGCAAAGCCCGCTGCGGGGTTATTGGCCGGTGTTCTGCGGAATTAAGTCCTCAAGCCAACACGCTGATGAAACTTCCCGAATGCACAATCCGTTCCCAATGCGGATGGTTCTATCAAAATGGGGCTGCGGCTTGCGAAATTTGCCCTGAAGTTGTTACGGATGTTTCAGAGGGTTGGGTGGATAATCCCGGCGTTCAAGGCGCGCCGCAACTCCTGAAGGATAGCCCATAGACAAACAAGCAGTTTTTGAGGAATCGACGTTTAGTAAATATGCAGGATGGCAAAGTGAAGTGAATGGTTGGCCGAATGAAAATGAAAAGCACAGGTCATGCAAAATTATTTCTCAAAAGTTTTTGGCGGTGGGACAGGTGATGGTCGCCAGCCAAACGATCCTCCGCCTTTGCCAGAAACGGGTGATTGGTCAAATGGCACAGTATTGCTCAATGAATTCGTAGTTGAGAGTGAAATTGGTGAAGGCGGGATGGGGAAGGTGTATTTGGCAAAAAGCAAATCCGCGGATCATCTTTTTGCAGTCAAACGGACAAAGATGTTGAACGCATCATCTCGCAGAAAGTTTCAGACCGAACTTCAGATCTGGATTGAATTGCCGGAATACCCTCACTTGGTTGCCTGCCGGTTTTTTCGGACAATCGGTGATGAGGTTGCGATTTTTGCTCAATACATCGAAGGAGGATCGTTAGCCGATTGGATTCGGGACAAGCGGCTGACGAGCGTGCCGCAAATTCTGGACGTGGCGATCCAGACAGCCTGGGGATTACACGCATTACACGAGTTGGGTTTGGTTCATCATGATATGAAACCCAGCAACGTCCTTATGACCAGTGATGGGTTGGCAAAAGTGACAGATTTTGGCCTCGCCAAGGCATGTGTTTCCGCCGGTGAACGACCGTCAACCTTGACCACTCGCGGGAGCATTTTAGTCAGTTCAGGTGGACGGACGCCGGCGTATTGTTCGCCAGAACAATCGGCGGGATTGGAAATTACAAAGAAAACCGACATTTGGTCTTGGGCGATTTCCGTTCTCGAAATGTTCACGGGTGAAGTCACTTGGCCGGCAGGACAGTTGGCGGACGCTGCGTTTGAGGATTATTGGCTGAACGTAGCTGAGCGCAGCCGTGAAATCGGAATTGTCCCCATGCCTCGAGCAGTAGCGACAATCTTAAAGAAGTGTCTTCGCCGGAATCCAGAGGAACGTTGGACAAATCTTACAGAAGTGGCAGAGGAGTTAAAGAAGGTGTACCGCGAAAGCAGCGGCCGTGCCTACGCCCGCCAAATGCCGCCGATGCCCAAATCTTCAGTTCCTGGTGATGTCGGAGATGACGGCGTTGACGATGATTCTGCCGGTGGTATTCGCTGGTTGCGGCTAGCGTATCAGGCGGCTGGGCGCAGTGTGCCAGAAAAGAGTGCGTGGCGAAGCTCGCGCGCCATGTCGGGAAAAGCAAGAGCCATCGCTGCTTTGGCTCTGTACGATGAAGCCCAACGGGTCCTTGAAAAGTTGATTGAAAACGGGCGCACAGAGTTGAAAGACGGAATGTCCTTGCTATGCTTTGAGAAAGCCGCGGTGCATTCGGAGGCCGAAGATTTTTCCGCCGCGTTGCATTGCTATGATTATGTGGTTAACGAATGGCGGGAAGCGTCATCACTTCTTGATAATGGGGTTGCGGCAGAACGATTGGCGATCGCGTTGCAAGCCAAGGCAAACTTGCTCTGCGACCTGGGGGAGCTTCGTGCTGCGGTTGTGGCGGCCGGTGAAGCCATCGAAATAATGGAGTCGTTGCTCAAGCAAAGGCACGATTCGCGTATCGAACAACGGCTTGCGTCTGCTTGCCACAGCAAAGCAAACGCGGCTTTTGATTTGGCAGAGTATGATATGGCCCTGGAATTCTACGATCGGGAGATTAGCATATATGAAGGGTTACCTGCGCGAGGCGATGAGGAGGGTTTTTCGCTCCCCTTGGCTGATGGCTATATGAGCAAAGGCAACGCGATTTGGGCAAGTGGCAATCCGAATGGGGCAATACCTTGGCACAATAAGGCCATAGAAATCTGGGACCGCGCGGTGAAAAACGGTCGTGACGATCTATCAAGAAATCTGGCCAAGGCATTTTTTAACAAAGCCATCACGTTGAAAAGTGCCGGCGATGCCCCGGGAGCTATTGAATGGCATGGCCGCAGCAGTGAAATATACAGGCGGCTGGTCGAAGATCAAGGGCAATGGCAAATCGCCAATGAGCTTGCGAACGTCTATATCGGTCGGGCAAATGCCATCAACTCGCGCGGCCATGATCAAGAATCACTGGTCTGGTTTGAAAAAGCAATTGACATATACGACACCTTGGCAAACCAGCAAGGACGGCAGGAGTTTGCTGGAGATTTGGCCCGTGTGCGTGCGTTGTTGGCTTTTGCGCTGGCTGACCTCGGTGAGCAGGAAAGAGCGCTCTTGGAGGCGGAGAGGGCGCTTCCCGTTTTACAACGCGAGTTGATTCGTACCGGTCGTTCTGGTTTTGCACAATTGGTCAACCAGCTTCAAAATCTAATGCGACGAGGCGCATAGCCATCAACAAGTAATTGTTTTCATGCGACCATTTGGTTCTCGATGGAAGCAATGCCTGAAGATGGCAGCCAGCCCGAATCAACAGTTCTTTTCTGCCGGAAAAGTGGCCGGAAAAGTGCCAGTGAAAGTGCCAGTGAACGGGTCCTGAATGAGTAATTGGTGAGTAGTTGATTGGTATTGGGTGCGTAATCGCTGGCGCTTGACAAACATGCAGAAATGCCTGATTCTATTGGCGTTCGTTGGTTATGAGGCTGTTCGCCTCTGGTGGTGGGGTGGTAATTGCGGAGTAGCGGATTTTGAAAAAATCCCCTGATTCTGTCCGAATCCCACCCCTTCCGCCAATTGTTGCGAAACCCCCGTATTTGCCATCCATAACGCCGACTTCCTTTGCCGAATCAAGACGATGGCCCCGCAAATTCGCGGAGTGGATCGGATCGCGCCGCGATGGGGTTCTCGCCACCCGCAAGGAGAACGCCGGCCAGTCGAATGCGAAAACCTAAGGATATTGATCCCGCGGGATATTCCGCCGGGCGCGCGTGGTAACCCCTAAAAATTCGCGGGCGGCAAATCGGCTGGATCTGAACCCCACGATTCGTTCGGTTGCGGCCCCATCACCAACTCCAAAGTGCCGCCGGCGACCATCTCCGAAAACCGCAGCCAGGCGCGATGCAAGGGCTTTCCATTGAACTCGGCGGATTGCACGTAACAATTCTGGGTTGAATTATTCCGCGTGCGAACGGTAAACGAACGCCCGCTGTAATAGTGCCCATCCAATTTGATGGTCACCTCGTCGAAAAGCGGACTCCCGATGATGTAGATGCCATCGACCGGGCAAACAGGATGAAGGCCGATGGCGCTGAGAATGTACCAAGCCGACATCTGTCCAACGTCTTCGTTGCCGCAAAGCCCCTTCACGCCCGGCCCATAAGCGTGGTCCATGATGATACGCGACCATTTCTGCCCAAGCCACGGTTTGCCCGCATAGGCGTAGAGGTAGGCGGTGTGATGCACCGGCTCATTGGCGTGATTGCAATAGTCGTTCCACTTGAAGTCCAGCGGCGTCTTCGCGAAAAAATCTGTCAAGTAGCTGACAAAATAGTCCTTTCCCATCAGGCGGATCAGCCCCGGCACATCCTGCGGCACAAACCATGTTTGCTGATATGGATTGCTTTCGACGCATCCCTGTCCGTAGGTGGTCGCGCCTTGCCATTGCGTCCACGATCCATCGGCGTTCTTCGCGCGCATGTTTCCAACCGAGCGGTCGTAAACATTGGTGTAACTGAGTGATCGCTCCATCAAACGACGGGCATCCTTTGTCTTGCCTCGCGCCTCGGCAAAACGCCCGGCGCAATAATCGCAATAGGCGTTTTCCAAGGTTTTGGAAAGACTGCCGGGCACGAATCCGAGACGCGTGTACTCCGGGCGCTGATTTCCATTTTCATTGGTCAGATCAACCGTCCTCAAACAAAGGTCAAAAGCCTTCGCCGCGTCATAACCGCGAATGCCGTCCAGGTAAGCCTCGGTGAAGACCGAGACCGCCGGATCGCCAATCATGCAACCGGATTCCGCGGTGACAATTTCCCAGCGCGCCAGATACCCATTTCCGCTGAGTTCCGCCTGTTGCATCAACGAATTCACGGTGTCGTTGACCACGTCCGGACGAACGATGCACATCAGTGGAAATTGGCTTCGATAAACATCCCAGCCGCTGAAGATCGTGCGATAGGTGAAGTCCTTCGTTCGATGCGTTTTGCCGTCAGCGCCAGTGTAGTCTCCATTCACGTCCGAATAAGCCCTTGGGTCCAGCATCGCGTGATACATCGCGGTGGAAAAAGTCTCGCGTTGCCCGTCCGAACCGCCTTTGATGCTGATTCCGCCAAGGGCCTCATCCCAAAGGCCGTGAGCTTGGGCGCGAACGCCATCGAAATCCCAGCCCGGAATATCGTGTTCGAGATTCTCCTTCGCGTTTTCCACACTGACAAATGAAATCCCGGCCTTGAGTAAAACCCGCTCGCCCGCTCCCGTCGTGAACTCGGAGAAGAAGCCTAAATGATCGCCCTCCATTTCACGGCGGCCGGCGAGGATTTTTGCCGCTGCCACCACCTTTCGATAACGCTCGCTCTCGATGTCTTCGCGTTTGCGCAACCACCCGGATGGAATATCCGCCGTCCAGACGCCCCAGTTGGTAATCGGTCGGCTGAATTGCGCGTAAAAAAAGACCGTATAATTCGCCTTGCCCTCGCCGTCTCCCCAACCACCGCCTTCCGGTGGACACTTCATCCATCCTTGAATTGTGCGCTCATCCGCCACCTTGACATATTGCCTGGTCGAAGTTCCGCCGATGCGCCGGGCCAGATCAATTTGAATTCTTGACTCGTTCGATGCTGGAAACGAAAACCGCAGAATGCCCGCGTGCGGGGCGGCCGCCGCCTCCGCGCGAATTTTGTAGTCGTCAAGCGTCACCGCATAGTAACCGGCTTTGGCGACTTCGGTTTCGTGGCGGTACCTTGACCGATATCCGTCTTCGGCGCCATGCACGCCGCGCTCGGTCTTCAACGCGCCCGTTGTCGGCATCACCAGGAAATTACCGAGGTCGCCATACCAGCCAACGCCGCTCATGTGCGTAAAACTAAAACCCTCGATGCTGGTGTGTTCGTAGGAGTATCCAGGGCCATTATCGCCGCCAGTAATCGTATCCGGGCTGAGTTGCACCAATCCAAAGGGCGTGGCCGCGCCGGGAAAGGTCTTGCCTTCGCCATACTCGACGCTGGTGCTGGCCCCAACCATGGGATTCACCTGGTCCACCAGCGAATCCGCCCTCGCCTCAAAAACGAGGCAGGAACTGGTGATCACAAAACAGATCGAACGGGAAACAAAATCTTTCGGCAGGGATTTCATCATGACGCGCAGGAGTTTGGCCGCAGGCGGGTTCCATGTCGAGAGACACGAGTGCCAAAACAGGGGGGCGCGCGTGCCATGACGTTCGGCACGTGCTTTTTCGATGGCAAGCGCATGCAATGGCCTCATAATTGCATTCCGAAGAAGTGCCTGGCAGCGGGCGGGAATTTACATGCTGGCACAGTCCAAATATCCGCTGCACAACATCGGTGCTTGTGTCATTGGCGGCTATTTGCGATTGGGTCGGCGCCGGCTTCCGGTTAGTTCTCGTCGGTTGATGACGGGCGGGGTTGCTGCCCCATTCGCTTGGCATAAGTTGCGGCCGCGCGGTTATCGGGCTGGAGTTGCAAGAGGATATGCATGGTGTCCCGGGCCCGCTGCCACTTGCCTTGGGCGATGAGCGCCCGCACGAGCACGAAATGAGCTTGCGGCATGTAATAGTTCAATCCAATCGCTCGTAACGCGGCTTCCTCCGCCTCCGCGGCCAGACGCTTGCGCAATTGCGCCTCCGCCAGTCCCAGCCAGGCCAACGGCTCGTTCTCGTCCAGCTTGAGCGCCTGTTTGGCCAGTTCTTCAAGCGCATTCCATTCGCGAACCCGCAGCAAGAGCGTTCCGAGCCAGCGCAATGCCTCGAGATGAGTCGGATGGAGATTCCACGCCTTGTTCACCAACTCACGCGCCTCCCGCATCTGCTTTCTCGCAAGGCACAATTCGATCCGCGGCAGCAGCGACCAAATCCCGCCCGGAAGCCCGTCCAGCAACACTTGAAGCGTCTCCTCAGCTTCCGAGTGCTTCTGGAGCGTCAATTGGCAGTGGAAAAGCGATTGCCCCAGTTCCAGACGCTCCGGAAAGGCGCGAAACAGCCGTTCCAACACCGTCAAGGCTTCTTGATGGCGCGCCGCGTCCAGATAGGATCGAGCGAGATTCCAATCCGATTCGCGCTGGAGGGTTGCCGCCGCCTTGGGGTTGTCCGCAGTGCCGGGGTCTTCAACGGCCGGGCGCCCCAAAACGGTCTGCTCCAATTCCCAGCTTGCCACGCGGGTGATGTCGGGCGGCTTGGCAAAACCCTCGATCAACACCCGCCCCTCCATATCGTCGCCGATGGGCAACCCGAAGCACGTGAGAATTGTCGGAGCTATATCGAGAACCGATGCGCCGATGACCAGCGCATCCTGGGCAAATAAGGGGCCACATGCGGCAAAGACGCCGTGGGGCGAGATCCATGCCTCGCTGTCGCCGGCGCGACCGGCGGTTGGAGGGAGATGACGCGGGTTTACGCCGTGCTCGGAGACAACCATGACGGAAGCGGCGCTTCCGGCGGCTTGGACCAGCGAGTGCAACATCTCATCCAACATGCGGCAGGCGCTGGAAATCACGTTCTGATACAGCCCATACTCCACTTCGGGCACCCACTCCGCCCGCGGTGGACGGCAGGGCAGAAAAAGTTGACTGATCGCTCCCAAAGCCGGAAATCGAACGGCGGCAAAGTCCCACTGGCCACCGGACAACAATCTCATCATCGCTGCCTGATGCGAAAAGTCCGTTGCCAGGAACAGCCGCAACAGCCCGATGCGCCGGTCACGTTTCTGATCGATTTTCCTCCACTCGGGAACATAGCGCGAGACGACGTCCGCTTGGACATCCGCGGGACTCATTCGCAAGCCGTCCAAGCGCACGTTGATTTCTTCCGGCCAGTAAGTTCCCGGCGGGGGAGGCGGCCAAGGTTTGACGCCCGGGCCGGCAGTCGGCAGCGCATAGCGGTCCGAGACAAGAACGGTGTTTTCCGTCCGCCCGCCGTGCGTTGCAGGCCAGCCCACGATCAGACTTCGCTTCCCCGACTGGGCCAGCATTTCCCAGAGTGCCAGCGAGCGCCGCCGGGCGGCGGTGACCGGGACGGCCCGGCCGGCGGCGGTGATCCTTTCGACCGGGTGACACACCCGATGTTGCCAGGGACGTTTTCCAGTGACCAGGGAAGTCCACTGGCCCGCCGGCACGGGCGGCTGTGAGCAGAGCAGCGCGCCTGACGCCCCCGCCTCAACGATGTGGCGGAGCGCCGGCATTTCTCCGGCGTCAATCAGGGGGTGGAGGATTTTCCAATCAGCCGCGTCCCAGCCTGCCAGCAATAATCGGTTGGCCATAGCGTCAAACAAAAAACGCGCGATTTCACAGCGATTTCGCCATCACGTGGCACGGCGGGAGCTCGCGCCCGCCCATGCGGAGGGCGAGGTTGGCGGTTTGGCGATGCTCGATTTCGCCGCTGCGAAACCTCAGCCAGCGAATGGGAACGTCCGCGCCGGCGCGTTGAGCGGCGCTGTGCAATATCAACATTCGATACATCATAAACAAGTCGCCCAAGGAACGGAGGATCGGGTTCTTTTCTTGCACCACCTGGACGTCCACATAATACACGTCACCCATTCGCCGCGCCAGAAAGGCGCCAAAAGGCCGGTCGCCGTCGAACAGAACGCAAGACAGATCAAGTGTAAAGCCACCCGGAGCGTTCTTGCGCCAAAAAGCGCGCACTTCGCCCGGAGCCAGCAGCCGATGCGACCCAATGACCTCCAGCGCTGTTTCCGGAGGAAGGTCTCGAATCGGCCTTGCCTGCCAAGAGGCGGGAATCCGATCCCCGTGCTTTTGGTGGAGTTGCATGATGCGCGTCCATGCGTCCTGATAAGCAACTTCAAAGGAACGTTCGGAACGCAAACATTTGAAGAGGTGTTTGCGCAGAATGCCAAACCAGTCGTTGCCGTCGGGGAGCAAATGCGCGTATTGGAGTGTTTCCAGGCGCGCCAGGCGCGCGCATTCTCCCAGCCTTTCGATCAACAAGCCGGCGACTGTGGTTCGATCCACACCGGGGAGACAGGCGATCTGAAAAAGAGCGGCCTTTCCCATAGGCCACCAGGCGGCGGCGGCGATGAAGCGTTGGATCGGACGGCTTCGCGCCGCCGCCAGCAAACGGGCCTCTGGACACAGCCGCACGTTGCCGAAAAGATGAAGCACTCGTTCCACTTCCGCCGGAGCCGGCTCAAGTATGGACGGGGCATCCGCCCCGGCGGGCATCGCGGTGTTGTTCATCACGGGAGTGGTCATTCGGGCTGAAACTGTAGCCGAAATCAGCGGCGGCTGGCAACACATTACGCGGTCCCGGCTTCGGTATTTCGATCCGCCGGCGGTCTTGGCACGCGTACCCCCCTATTTTGGCACTCGTGTCACTCGACATGAAACCAATCAGCCGCTAGGCTGCTTCCGTCACCACGTGATTTAAATCTGAGGTTACTATGAACAAAAAACAAATCATTACCCTCCTTTCCGGTTCAGCCATGGCATCAGGGGTGGCGCACGGCGCCATTCTCTATTCCGGCCCAGTCAATGAAGTCCTCCCTGTTGGTGGGGTGGATTATATGGGCTCCTTTGATATGAACGGGGATGGCGTCGGTGATTTTGCTCTCGGTTTTGCCGGTAATAACAACCAGAAGCCATATATCCAAGGTTTCCCAACGGGTGTCCCTGGCTCCACCGTTCTCGTAGGCACCAATCAGAACAATTTGCCGGTCACTCTGTTTGGGACGATGATTAATTCGAATTACCTGGGTCCCACCTCGAATGGCAGTGGCGATGGTTGGTTTAACCAAGAGGACGACGATGGAAGCGCTCACTATGTTGGCTCCTGGCCGACCTCGCAGGACACCGAGGGCTACGTGGGGATGGAGTTGTGGGATGCGAGTGGCAACACGAATTTTGGCTGGGTGCATGTCATTTACGATTCGGCGATCACGCCGAACACCCTTACGTTGGTGGATTACGCTTACGAAACGACGCCTTTCCTCGGAATCATCGCCGGGGAAACCAACCCAGTGGGCTGCCCGGACATTTATTCCCAGCCCCAGTCCCAATCGGTCGCGTTGGGGGCGAGCGTCCAGTTTAACGTGGTCATGTTGGCCGCCCCTCCACCCACCTACCAATGGGAGGTGGGGCCAACCAATGGCCAAGGACCTTACACCCTTCTTTCCGATGGCGGCGTCATATCGGGTTCCACCAACGCGACTTTGACGATCGATGGCGCCACTACGGACGGTGATTACAGGGTGCTGATAAGCAACTCCCTGTGCGTTGCGACCAGCACTCCGGCGACGCTGGTGGTTTCTCCTCCAAAGGCGACGCCGACTCCGCAAGTTTTGTTCGGCGGCCAGACGGCCTACTTCAACGTCAACGTTGCAGCCAGTTTGTCCCCCACTTTTCAATGGCAAACAAACGGGGTGAACTTGTCCGATGGCGGCCGTATCGCCGGCTCCAAGACAAGCCGTTTGCAGATTAGCAATCTGCAGGTGACAGACACGGGAACTTATGACGCGGTCGTCACGTTCGGCTCCACGCCGGTAACGAGCACGCTTGCCTCGCTGACCGTCGTGCCCATCTCCCAGGAGACCATCTATGACGCCGCCGTGCTCGCCTACGGTCCGGTGGCCTACTACCGGTTAAACGAGACGGGGAACCCCGCGACCACCAACCTGCTCGCCTACGACAACGCGGGCGCGTTCAATGGAGTTTATGGTATTGACGTGTCCAATGCGTACGATGGTGTCACCGGCCCGGATCCAACCAATGGTTTCCCCGGCTTCGCCAAGGACAACGCGGCGGTGCTTATCACCCCGAACAACACCAATGCCTGGATTACATTGGCGCCCTGGAACATGAACACCAACAGCGTCACCTTCACAGCCTGGGTCAATCCGGCCGCCGAACCGAACCCTCAAGCGGGAGTTCTCTATACCGGCACGACCAACGACACCGATGCCGGCATCTGTTACTACTTTGAGGACACCGGCAGCGGCATGCAGTTGTCTTACGCCTGGGATGAAGGGGGAGCAAACGACGAATGCGAATTCTTCCAATCAGGACTCTACTCACCGGCAAATGAGTGGTCGTTCCTGGCCGTTGCGGTCACCTCGTCCAACGCGACCCTCTACGTGTTCAACGCCGAAGGGACAAACTCGGCGACCGACGAGAGCTACCTCCCGAATCCAGACTTTGATCCGAACGGCTCCACCAATCAAGTGATGCCATTTAACAACCCCGAGTATATTGGAACTGAACCGTCCTCCGCCGACTCTTTCAACGGAGCAATTGGCGCAGTGGCGGTCTTTAACCAAACCCTGACCTCGAACCAACTCCAGACTTTGTACAGCGCCGCCCTGGGTGTGTTGCCGCCCACGTATCTGCAAGTCGCTCTTGTGGGAAGTAACGTTCAGTTAACCTGGCCGTCGGGAACTTTGTTGCAGGCTGCCAACGTGAACGGACCCTGGACCACCAATACCCTCGCCACCTCGCCCTACTACACCGTCGCGCCGGCAGGTTCGATGTTCTATCGGGTGAAGGTGCCATTGCCATGAGAATGGCTGGCGGCGCCAAATGCTGATAATTCATTAGACATTCATATACATTTGGAAGGGGCCTGCCGGGCGGATGGTTGTTGACGCTCTCGAGAGTGGTTTCCATTCTGGGCCTCCTGGCAGGCTGGAGGGTGGCGGGCTTTACGCCGCAATTCCCGCTCAAAGACGGCTGGCTGGGGGGCGATACCATCGTCTCGATCCCCCTGGATGGACGGCACACTGTCCTCTGGCTTTTCAGCGACACGTGGGTTCGCCAGGACACCGGCACCAACCGTCATGGGGCCGGTCTGGTGCATAGCACACTAGCCATCACCACCTGGAACGGCCACTCGACCAATACCGAGTATTACATCCGCGGGCGCGACCAGGGCGCGATGACTTCCATTTTCCCGAGTCCGGGTTCCGACAGCAACGGGGCCTGGTGGTACTGGGTGCAGGATGGATTCCATTACAACGGGAAGGTCTATGTCTTTCTCCCGCGCCTCCGGAATACGGGCGCCGCCAGCGGGGCTTTGAGCGGCTTCCAGCAGTTCGCCGTGGATCTGGCGGTGATGGACAATGTTGACACGGAACCCAATCCGCTGCTCTGGCCGTTGAGCATCGAAACGGATGTGCTCGATAGCACGAACATTTCGCCGGGGATCTCGACGTATGTCGATTCCGCCGGGGGCTACGCTTACCTGTGGGGCGCGGAGGATACGGTTGTGAGCGGCTTCAACTATCGCAGCTTCCTCCTGTTTCGGCTGCCCTTGGCGGGCTTGACGAACCCCAGCCCCAGCTTGCAGTACTACACCACCAACCACCTCTGGGCCGGCAGCTCCGGCTCCACCTTGTCCGATGCCTTGGCCATCATGACCGATGGCGCGCCCGATTTTTCCATCCGCTATCATCCAGACCTTGGGAGATATGTGGACATCCAAGTGGACGCTGGTTTTCCGGCCTCCTACATCTGGGAGAGGACGTCCAGTTCGCCAACCAACGGTTGGCCCGGCGGGACGGCGGCCACCACGCTTGTGACACTGGCCGATGAGCCTGGTTACGTGCCGTGGCCGGTGTTCTATTATGGCGCAAAGGAACACTTCGAGTTTTATTCGCCGGTGACCGGCCAGGCCCTTCTCACCTATTGCGATAATTCAACCGATACCGGCGCGACAAGCTCCACCAACGCGCTCAACAATAACAGCCTTTATGTCCCCAATACGATTTGGGTGCAGCTTGGCGGCTCGAATGTCAATCACGCGCCGAATGTCTGCGCCATCACCTCGCCGACCAACGGGCAGAACTTTCAGGGGCCGGCCAACTTGACGGTCAGTGTCAATGCAAGTGATCCGGATACGAACGATTCAATCGTGCTGGTCAACGTGTTCCTGGACGGCGTCCTGGCTGCTTCCACCGGCGCCGCGCCGTTCAACTGCACCCTCAGAGGCGTGGGGGCCGGCAGCCATACGATGTACGCCGAGGCCTACGACACCACCGAAACCAAGACGACTTCAGCCGCCATTAGCATCTCCGTGGCGCCCTACTCCATTACCCAGTATGCAACGCAGGTCATGGCTTACGCGCCGCTTTATTATTGGCGCTTCAATGAGACAAACGGCAGCGCCATTGCTTACGAATACTATGACCGGCTTGACGCGACTTACGGAACCAACACGACCAACGGCGTCTCCGGCGTGCCCAATCCGCCGTTCTATGGATTCGAGACGACCAACCTTGGCGTTGCCATGAACAATACGGTGTCGGCGCCCGGGGCCGGTTATGTCACTGCGCCGGCCTTGGACCTGAACACCAACGCGGTCACTATCCTCGCATGGCTCTACCCCTTCGCGCACATCACCAGCGCCGCGGGGGTGGTTTTTTCGCGCGACAGCGCTTACCCGGTCGGACTGGGCTACCTTGGCGTGCGTTTTCCGGAGGACGAAATCGGCTATACGTGGAACCATGACAATGCCAACACCTACTATTGGCCCGGCAAATTGTTCGTGCCGCCCGGCCAGTGGTCGTTTGTGGCTTTGACCATTGCTCCAACCGAGGCCATTCTCTATCTGGGCACCAACGGGATTCTGCTCTCCGCGACCAATGCCATCGCCCACGACGCCGAGCTTTGGGACGGGCCTACCGCCATTGGCGCCGACACCTTGAGCGTCCCCGGCAGCGTGTTCAACGGCAAGATTGATGAAGTTGCCGTGTTCAATTGCACGTTGTCGCCCGCGCAAATCGGAGCCCTCTACTCAATCGCCGTTCTCGGCGGCCCCATCACCCTCAGTTGCCAGAGAGTCGGCACGAACCTGGTGCTCAGTTGGCCGCACGGCACGCTGCTGGAGGCGACCAACCTCGCCGGTCCGTGGATCACCAACAATGCGGCCACGTCGCCCTACCCGCTCGTGCCCACCGAACCGCAAATGTTCTACCGCGCCAAGCAGTAGATCTTGGCAACTATTGATGCGCCTAAACTCCAAAACCCACCGGGGGTCGAGTTGTTGACGTCCGATCTCATTCTGCGTTAAGATGACGGCATGCCAAAGCGAAGCAAACGTTGTCGCGGACTTTCTCTTTGGAGCCCGTTGTTGCTGTTGGCATGCACTGGCGTGCTGGCGTCGGCGCTCGATTCCCGCGCTTTCGCATCCGGCGAATTATTGCCGGCCAAAGTAGTCCGGCAATACGCCCTAACCTCAGCCAATGATTTTCCGCAGCGCGATCCGCTGGACTGGCGCTTATTGGGGTCCAACGACGGCGGCAAAAGCTGGAGCTGCTTGGATGAGCGCAAAGGCGTCATTTTTTCCGAACGGCACCAGCGCAAACTCTTCAGGATTCCCAACCAAACCGCATTTAACCTGTATCGCCTGGAGTTCGACCGTGTGCGCGAGCCATCGCAAGCAAATTCAGTTCAACTTGCGGAAATCGAACCGCTTGGGGAAACCGAAGACGATTTGGACCCGGCGCCTCTCTTCGCCGACCTGATTACGGCCCAAGGCGAAAATCCAAATTTGGAGGGGGCTTTCAGCGCGTTTGATGGTCGGATCAAGACCAAGTGGCTTGATTTTGCCGATCAAAATCCCACGACCCGCGCTTCTTGGATTCAGTGGCAGTACACGGACCACAAAGGCCTGATTATAACCAATTTCGAACGCCTTGCCGAATTGCGGAGCCAAGCCGCTCATGGATATGCCGCACGTATCAATGGCTGGGTCGTTGGCCGATCGAAAGCTTCCGGCCAATGGTGCCTCATGGATGCAACGGGCAGTCTTATGATCCAAGACGCGCAGTTGCAGTCCAACTTTTCACCCGGTCAGCGCGTCCGTGTTGAAGGCATCAGTTGTGCCACTGGCCAAAGGGCCGGCTTGGCGCAGCCTCGATTGATCCAAGTAGGCCCGACTGCGCCATCTGTTCCGGCGCCCATGTCACTCGAAGAACCGCTTTCGCAGGGGGAAATGCAATGGGTGCAGGTCGAAGGACAAATCCGTTTTGTCGGCCGCTCCGGCGATGGCCTTAGCCTTGAAGTCGCTGACAAAGGCCGCTCCGTCTCGGTACGAGTACTGCGGGCAATCCCCACTGAGGCGTTGCCTTCCCCAGGTATGCGGGTGCAAGTCAGTGGGGTTTGCGAAGGGGTTTTAAGCAGACAGGGCCAAAGTGTTGCGGGAATCGTGTGGGTAGCAACCCAGGAGGCCATCTCCCCCTTGGAATCCGTCTCGGCGCAAGTGCCGCCCTCTGCCAGTCCCAGCCCCACCGGTGCTGGCAACCAACCCTCGCTGCCCTTGACCACCATCGACCAGGTGCGTCAGCTCAGCCCGGAGAAACTGACTCAAAAGCCGATAGTGCGCCTGCGTGGCGTGGTCACCGATCTCTATGGCACTTATATCGAGGATGAGACTGGAGGCATCGAAATCCGCTGGAGTCCAGACAAAGCTCCCCTTTCCTCCGCCTTGGGGGACTATGTTTCTGTTGAAGGCACCGGCGATTGGGTGGAAGGCGACAGTCCGGCTGTGCAAGTTGACACCGTGCGGTTCTTGGGCAAGGGCGAGTTGCCCCTGGCCAGACCCTCGTCTTGGAGCGAACTCTCCAGTGGCCGGGGTTTGGATCAATGGGTTGAAATCCAGGGCGTGGTCCATTCCTCTGACGGTTCGCACGTGTTGCTGGATTGCGAGGGAGAACAAGCACTGGTCACCATCCGAAGCGCGCCGGCTCCTCAGGTGGACAAGTTGGTGGATGCGACGGTGCGCATGCGCGGGGTTGGCACTACCGCCCGTGATGAACACCAAGTCCGAGGCATTCACCTGATTGTGCCCTCATTGGAATTCGTGGAAGTGGATCAGCCGCCCATGGACGTTTCTTCGCTCCCCGTCCGGGACATCGGCAGCCTCCTGCGTGGCAATGGTCCCAAGGCCATCCGCCACCGCATCAAGATAGAAGGCGTCCTGACCTTGCAAGAGGGGGGTCGGTATTTCATCCAAGATGCCACCGGGAGCGCCATGGCCGTGGCTAAACAGAGCATCGTCCTGACCCGCTCCGGTCATTGGGTATTCTGGCAAAGTGCTCGCAGCCTTGAGACCCTGGCGGGCCCTCAACTCCAGCCTGGCAACCGCCTCGAAGCGGTCGGGTTCCCCGATATGCGCGGCCATACTTTGGTCCTGACCGAAGCGATTCTCCGCCCGCAGGGCCGTTCCACTCCTCTGAAGCCTGTCCGAGCCGACGCCAACGGCATCTTCGCCGGCAACTTGGATTCGACTTTGGTCAGCCTCGAAGCAGTGCTCCTAAGTCAGAACACCATCGGCCGGAAAACCACCTTGGAGCTTCGCGACGGCCAGAAGGTCTTCGAGGCCTTCGTGCGAGGCCCCGTCCTTTCGGTGGCTCCCGGCAGCCGCGTGCGCGTGACTGGAATCTGCCAGACGGAACCCACTCCCTATGAGGCCTTCGGCGAGAGCGTAAGCTCCTTCAAACTCCTGGTCGGCTCGGAGGCCGATGTGGTCGTGCTCAAGCGGCCGCCTTGGTGGGACTTCAAACACACGCTGGCCGTTACCAGCGCCCTGACGGCCGTCCTGGCCGTTGCCATCTGCTGGATCTGGCTGCTGCGACGCCAGGTCGAAAAACGCACCACTCAGCTACAGCGGGAAATCCAGGAACGCAAACGCATCGAGTTGGAAATGGAGCGCAGTCACAAACACCTCCTGCAGGCCTCCCGCCTGGCCGGCATGGCCGAAGTCGCCACCAATGTGCTCCACAATGTTGGCAACGTTCTCAACAGCGTCAATGTGCTCGGCTGGGCCATCGTGGAGGACGTTCACAATTCCTCAGTGTCCAGTGTCAAGAAACTGGCGGACCTGCTTGCGTTCCAAGGCCAGGATTTTGGACGGTTCATCACCGACGACCCGCGCGGCCAGAAGCTGCCTGATTACCTTAAACGGCTGAGCGGCCATCTGGCCCTGGAACAATCGGACCTGATCCGCAAGGTTGAATCCCTCACCGAGAACATCCAACATATCAAGGAGATTGTGGCCACTCAGCAAACTTACGCCAAGGTCGCGGGCGTCTGGGAAAAAGTTTCGCCGGAGGACATTGTGGAAGATGCCTTGCGCATGCAGGGGGAAGGACTCGCGCGCCACAACATCCGATTGATGCGCGACTACAAAAAAGCCCCTTCGCTGCTTGCGGATCGTCACAAACTGCTGCAAATCCTCTTCAACCTCCTGCAAAATGCCAAACACGCCTGCTACAAAAGCGACGCCGCGGAACGGCAAGTCACTGTCCGCATCCGAGCCAGGAACGACCAGTGCGTGGAAATCTCCGTCCAGGACAATGGCATCGGTATTGCCCCGGAAAACCTCGCGCGCATCTTTGCCCAAGGCTTTTCAACCCGCAAGGGCGGCCACGGCTTTGGACTGCACAGCAGTGTTTTGATGGCCCAAGACATGGGAGGCTCCCTCAGAGCTTACAGCGACGGACCGGGCAAAGGCGCCACCTTTGTGCTGGAACTGCCCTTGACTCCCAAAGCCGATCATCCGAACCCAACCGCTGCCCAGGCCCCCCTCCCGACCGCGCCGCCAGTCAGCGCTCCTGACACCCTGGCTCAACCCTGGCAGTAAATTGTGAACGAACATGAAATGGGAAGACATCCAAACCCCGCGCATATTGATAGTGGACGACAACCCCAGAATTCACGAGGACTTCAACCTGGTGTTCCGCAATCGCCGACGCAATCCGGAGTTGGATGCCGACAATTGCGAGTTCTTTGGCCAAACCGAGCGCCCCATCTCCAAGCCGGTGTATGAGTTAGACTACGCTCTCTCCGGCAGCGAGGGAATTGACAAGGTTCGGAGTTCATCCGCCCAAGGCCGCCCCTATCAAATCGCGTTCGTGGACGTCCGAATGCCAGGCATGGATGGGGTTGAAACCATCGAACGGATTTGGGCCATCGATGCGCGCGTCCAGACGGTTATCTGCACCGCTTACGCCGATTATCGCTGGGAAGACCTGGCACGGCGGCTCGGACAAAGCGATAAACTATTGGTGCTTAAAAAGCCATTCGATCATATCGAGGTAGTCCAGTTGGCCAGTACCCTAAGCGAAAAATGGTTCCTGGCTCGCCAGGCAGCCCTCAAAATCGAGCAAATGGAACTGCTGGTCTCCCGGAGAACCCAACGCATTCTCGATTTGCAGCGCCGCGAATCCCAACGCGCCCATGAACTGGACCAGTTGAAACTCCGATTCCTGGCCAACCTCTCCCAAGAGTTTCGTACCCCCCTGACCCTCATCCTCAACGGGCTGGACCGGATGCATCTCCAGGAGTCGGACCGCCCCCAAGAGACGTTGGTGCGCCGCAACACGGAGCGCTTGTTGCGTCTGGTTGAGGAGTCCTTGAACCTGCGCAACCTCAACCAAGAGGATTTCCTTCTCCAGACCTCCGAGGCCGACCTGGTGGCCTTTTTACAAGGAGTGGTAGCTCTGTTCAAACCGGTCGCCAGCCGGCAAAATGTTCAACTCGAATTGCGGACAAATTTCGCCGCTTGGCCGGCTCAGTTCGATGTGGCAAAACTCGAAAAAGTACTTTTTAGCCTTCTCTCCCATTCCTTAAAATCGACTCCCGAAAACGGCCGGGTTTCCGTTACAGCCCAATTTAACCCGGGAACCGTGAATCTGGTCATCCAGGACACCGGGGTTGGAACCCCCTTGGATGGGTTCCCATTTTCTTCCGACCTCTCCGCCTTATCTCCCTCAGAGTCGCGGAAACTGCCACAGTTGGGTCTGGCTCTTCCGCAAGAATTGGTCCGACTACATGGCGGCACTCTAATCGTGGAGAGCCCCGTTCCCAATGCCGGGGCGAATACGAAGTTTCCAGGCACGCGCTTTTCCATCAGCCTCCCTCTGCCGGATGTCAGCCCATCGGGCCGCTCCGCCGCCTTCCCCCCATCTGTCGAGGATGGCCCCTCAAACAAAGAACAGCCTCTGATCCTCTTAGTCCAGGACAACGCCGAGTTGGCGCTCTACATTCAACAGGGCTTTGGCCCGGATTATCGAATTATTGACGTCAGAGATGGATGCCAGGGGCTTAGCCAAGCCCGGGAAGCCATTCCAGACGTCATTATCGCTGAGATTACCCTGCCCGGACTGGATGGTATCGATCTGTGTCACAAAATCAAAAGTGATGAACTGACAAGTCACATCCCCGTCATCCTGCTCACGGCCCAGGACTCCGAACCCGCCGAACTTCGAGCTTTGGAAGCCGGCGCCGACGATTTCATCCTCAAGCCATTCAGGCTGCAGTTGCTTAAGGCTCGGGTGGAAAACCTCATGGAGTCACGGCACAAGCTTCATGAACTCTTCGGAAAGGCCAATCAACTTTATCCGCGCGACATTGCCACCAATCAGACCGACGCCCAATTCCTCCGCCGTGCCGTGGACCTAAGCGAGGAACACATGGCCGACTTGGAATTCGATGTTGAGATGATGGCCCGCAAGCTCGCCGTCAGCCGAAGACAATTGTTTAGAAAACTCCGCGCCGCCGCCGGCTGTACTCCTAATGTCTTTCTTCGCGCCCTGCGCCTCAAGAGAGCAGCCCAGTTGCTCCGCGATTCCCAGATGACAGTGACCGAAATCACTTACGCCGTCGGCTTTTCCGATCTCAAGTACTTCCGCGACATCTTTCGCGAGCAGTACGGTGTGCCGCCTGGAGAATACTCAAGACGATCCAAGACCCCGCCGCCTGCCCTGGCGTTCTGAAACCTGCAGGGCCTGCGGCAACCCCGCATTGGGCGCCACTCCCCCCGGAAAAAGAGAAAGGACTCCCGACGTTTTGGCAAAATCTGAAAAGTGGGCAAAAGCAAAGAAGTGCTTGTGGCTGTTGGAGCGGGCAAAGGGAATCGAACCCTCGTCTCTATTCAATTAGGTTCTCCTCGATCAAACCTGATGTTTTTGGCGGAACCCGATCATTCGCCTCCCAGGACGTGCTGGATTTGCGGCCAGAGAGACTCGGTGGGCAGGTTGCTGTTGTGTTCCCAGTTTTTGAGACTTCTGACGCTTACCCCGAGAGTTGTCGAAAGTTCTTTTTGCCTCAGACCAGCAGCCAACCGCTTATCCAACAGCTTGCACAACGCCGTTTTCTGGTTGTCAATAGGCGGCGAATCATGTCTTATAGCCTTTATCAAAAGCTGGCAAAAGGGGCGCAGAAAGGACCTCTTCCCCCACGTTTGCCTCCAATCAACAACTGCAACCGCAGAATCCGTTTCATGCAATTGCCGGAAAAGCTCTCCCCCTCCGAGCTTATCAAGATCCCATTGGTCCCTTACTTCAGTGATTGCCACACAGCGTCATCATCCTGGCCGGCCTTCCCAAAAAGTTGAAAAACCAGCCGGCGTGCTTTCCGGTGGGAAACACGGATTCTTAGGCCGCTGTGCAGCAATTGCCAGCGTTTACGGTCCATGTCCCTGAAATCCAGCACGTCCACTTTAGCCTGGCGCGCGTCCACGGCGTCACCCAGGTAGCGAATGAATTTGAAGTCCTCAAGGAAGAAGTCCGGCTTGATGGCCCGGACCGCAGGTGCGAGAATTCGGGCATGCCAGTATAGAAGCCCGCGGAAAGCCCGCTCTTCGTATTCCGCGGGCGAGCATCCAAAACTTGCGCAGAACAAAGATCGGAACGTCATGTCTGCCATATCGGCATCATAAGCTCAATACCGGGAGACCCTCAACGATAAACCACAAGCTGAAATCAACAAAACAAAGCTGGAAAACATCCTGCAACGGTATAAGCTCAAGCTGCCGACATTATGAAGTTGGAAATGCGGCAAAAATTCGCGCGCAAACCGTTCGCCGAAAGAATCCGCAAAGTCGCCCAGCTCATCCGCCTGGCCAAAACTTTTCCCCGCCGCAAAGCCAAAACCACCCCAGCACCATCTTCCGCGAAATGAAAGCCCGCGGGTCCACCAAAGCCCCGGCCTCTATTGCCCTGTTTCTGCCCTGAAATCCTTGCCATGTCCCCTGCGACCCATAAAATCACATCGTACCTATGGAATTTCGGGAATGGTTCAGTATATGTCCGCACGGCATTGGTTTCCCGTTCGTCGCGGCGCAGGCGGGCAAGCCGGAGGCCGACTTGTTCGATCTGATGTGCAATCTGGCTTTCAACGCGTCAGCGTTTACCCGCCGCCGTTGCTGTATGGGGTGTAACCAAAATCAAACATCGAATCTCCATGGCATATCAACCACAGCGCGCCCTTGAACTGCTGAAGCTTGGCGCGCAAAGCCAGATGGCAGTTTTCCGTGAGGGGCAAGAGAACGCAATCCGGCATATTGTGGATGGAAGGGGTCGCCTGTTAGTAGTGCAAAAAACGGGCTGGGGAAAAAGCTTCGTCTATTTTATCGCCGCCCAACTCCTGCGCGAGCAAGGTATGGGGCCAGCGATTCTTATTTCGCCTTTGCTCGCCCTGATGCGGAACCAAATTAGGGCGGCGGGCAGGATGGGCGTTCGCGCCAAAACCATCAATTCCGAGAATCAGGAGGAATGGAATGAAGTGGAATGGGCACTGGCACGCAATGAAGTGGACATGTTGCTCATTTCGCCCGAACGGCTGGCCAACGAACATTTCCGAGCGGACGTTCTCGGGCCGGTGGCGGGGCGGATCTCATTGTTGGTCGTGGACGAGGCGCATTGCATTTCAGATTGGGGGCATGATTTCCGCCCGCACTATCGGTTTATTGAGCGGATGATGCGCACGTTGCCGCCAAATTTGCGCGTGCTCGCCACAACCGCGACGGCAAACAACCGGGTGTTGGCGGATTTGCAGACCATTCTCGGCCCAAACCTGACGGTGTCGCGTGGTGAACTAGGCCGGCCTTCGTTACTGCTGCAGACGATGCGAATGCCGAGCCAAGCCGCGCGCATGGCATGGCTGGCCACGCATCTGCCAACAATCAGCGGCAGCGGGATTGTCTATACGCTAACCGTGCGCGATGCCGTCCAAGTCGCCGGCTGGCTGCAATCGCGAGGCATTCAAGCGGAATCTTACAGCGGAGAAACCGGCGAGCGGCGGGTGGAACTGGAAAATGGCTTGTTGGAAAACCGCGTGAAAGCTTTGGTGGCGACCACGGCGTTGGGAATGGGCTTTGACAAGCCAGACCTGGCCTTCGTGATTCATTACCAAACGCCCGGATCCGTGGTGGCCTATTACCAGCAAGTGGGCCGCGCGGGCCGGCAAATTCCGGAAGCCCATGGTGTGCTGTTGAGCGGGCAGGAAGAAACGGACATAAATGATTTTTTCATCGAGAGCGCTTTCCCAACGCGGGAAGAAGTTGAATCGGTGCTGGCTGCGCTTCGGGGTGTGGCTGCCGGACTTTCCATCAACGAGTTGTTGAGCCATGTCAACATCCGAAGAGGACGCATTGAAAAGGCGCTCCAACTCATGTCGCTGGAATCGCCGGCACCGGTCGTGAAGCAAGGCAGCAAATGGACTTTGACGACGGCCAATCTTTCGGCGGCATTTTGGCGGCGGGCCGAGCGGTTGACCGAATTGCGCCGAGTCGAACAGCGCCAGATGCAGGAATATGTGGCGTTGACATCGGGGCACATGGAGTTTCTCATCCATGCACTGGATGGCGATCCGGGATCTTATCACGCCCCGAACATTGCTCCGTTGCCGGAGACGTTTGATGCCGGGCTGGCGCGGGAAGCGGTGGCATTTTTGCGCCGCACCAGTTTGCCTCTGGAGCCTCGCAAGCAATGGCCGACGGGTGGACTACCGCACATGAAAGTCAGCGGGCGAATTGCACCGGAACATCAGGCCCGACCTGGCCGGGTGCTTTGCATTTGGGGCGATGCGGGCTGGGGTGCGTTGGTGCGGCAAGGAAAATCACAGGACGGGCGATTTCCCGACCAATTGGTTGAAGCCTCTGCCGCCATAGTGCGAACTTGGGCACCGCAACCGGCACCGGTTTGGGTCGCCTGCATTCCGTCGCGGCGACATCCGGAGCTGGTGCTGAATTTCGCCCGACGTCTCGCCACCGCGCTCAATCTGCCGTTTTATCCGGTGCTGGAGAAAACCGACGACCGCCCGGCGCAAAAGCAAATGGAGAACAGCAGCCAGCAAGCCCGGAACGTGGACGGCTCATTGAGAATCCAAGGAAGCGTTCCGACTGGCGCGGTCTTGCTGGTGGATGATATGGTAGATTCGAGATGGACGATGACGGTCGCAGCTTACCTGTTGCTTACAAACGGCAGCGGGCCGGTATATCCTTTGGCTTTGGCTTCGACCGCAAACGCAGACGAATAATGACACCGCTGACACCGAATACACAGGCCATCCTATTGCTGACCGCGCCACTGGTTGCCGGGCGTGGAGACCTTTCAGCCAAGCTGTTTAGCTTGGGCGAATATAACCGGCTCGCGCGCCTCTTGCGTGAAAAACAAAAGCAGCCCGCCGATTTGATTGGGACTGATGCGAATGAACTGATCAGTGTTTGTGCGCGGCAGTTTGGGAAAGAAAGATTGGAAACCTTGTTAGGACGCGGCTTTTTGTTGAGCCAGGCCGTCGAACGGTGGAGCGCGCGAAGCATCTGGGTTATCAGTCGAGCAGACTCGTTGTATCCCAAACGCTTGAAGACCCGATTGAAGGAAGACGCGCCCCCGCTCCTGTATGGTTGCGGCGATTTGGCGTTGCTGGAAAAAGGCGGTTTGGCTGTCGTTGGCTCCCGACACGTGGACGAGGAACTGGTCAGCTACACGGAGGGCGTCGGAAAACTCGCAGCGGAAGCGCATCGGACGCTTATTTCCGGTGGCGCCAAGGGCATTGACCGCGCGGCCATCAGCGGCGTGCTTCAATCCGGCGGCGAAGCGGTGGCAGTGATGAGCGACAGTCTCGAGCGCGCGGCCATTACGCAGGAAAACCGCGAGCCGTTAATAGACCGCCGGCTGGTTTTGGTATCGCCTTTCGATCCGGCAGCGGGATTCAATGTTGGCAATGCCATGCAACGCAACAAGGTCATTTATGCCATCGCCGATGCGGGTTTGGTTGTGACTTCCGACTTTGAAAAGGGCGGCACTTGGGCGGGTGCCATTGAGCAGCTTGAAAAATTTCATTTTGTTCCGGTGTTTGTCCGAAATGGAAGCCATGCCGGCCGCGGAAATTCGGCGCTTATCCATCACGGTGGGCTGCCTTGGCCAAACCCGCAGAGCGGATCCGAATTGGCCGGCGTGCTTTTAGCCGCCATTGAGTCGGTTGCGGCGGAACCGAAACAGAAAACGCTTTCATTTGCGCTCCGCGAGCAGCCACCAGCATATCAAGCCAAGAACGCGGAAAACAATTTAATGGCTCCACAGCCAGAGCAGATATCGAATGAAACGAATTCGTCGCCGGCGGAGATTCTTTTCAACGCGGTTCGTAAAATCCTCAAACGTGAACTGACCGAGGCAAGGACCGAAAAAGAAACAGCCGAAATGCTCGATGTTTCTAAAACTCAGGCAAAGGCGTGGCTGACGAAGCTGGTTGACGATGGCGAAGTGGAAAGAACCGCCAAACCCGTCCGCTACCGAGCAGCGGGAGTTGCCGGGCGTTTGCTGTAACTTGCAAACATCAATGGCGGTGAAATCTTGCCAAGTCCTCGTGCTTGCGAATATCAAAACCTGCTTCCACCCCACCTGCCACCGCGCAATCCCTTGGCGCGCTACTGAAATCCGCGCGCGACATCATTACGCAAGGATATGGGGCTAAATGGCGACCTTGGCCGGTTGCCGATGCTCGCCTGGATCATGCTCCCAAAAGTGCTCCCAAAAGTGTTGACCAAATCAGTCCAACCCTTAAACTTACTGTCAGTGAATTTGAACAACTCGCTCGTGAAAATTGCCACCCTCGCCGCCGCCGTCTCCCTGGCACTCCTCCTCCCCTCTAACGCCGAGGACCTCGTCCCGCTCAAAATCAAACTGCCCGCTCCCGCTTTCATCGGCACTCCCTCCGACTCCCCGGAAAGCCCGTCGGTCGAAAAACCCACCGGCAAACCGCGCCCGCCCTTGATGGTTCCCCCCGGCGTCAGCAACGTCGCCCTCGGCAAAACCGTCACCACCAGCGACACCAACCAATTGCCCGCCAACCTCGTCAAAATCACCGACGGCGACAAGGAAGCCAGCGAGCAAAGCATTGTGCTCTTGCGCAAGGGCGTCCAATGGGTGCAAGTCGATTTGGGCGCCCTCTATGAAGTTTATGCCATCGTTGTCTGGCACGCGCACGACACCCCCAAAGTCTATCACGGCGTGGTCGTCCAGGTCGCCGATGATCCGGCCTTCACCAGCAATGTCCGCACTCTTTTCAACAATGATCATGCCAATGTGGACGGCTTGGGCGCCGGCGCCAGCCGCGAGTATTTTGAAACCAACGAAGGCAAATTGATCGAAGGCAAAGGCACCGTCGCCCGATACGTCCGCCTTTACTCCAAGGGCAGCACCGAAAGCCGCTTGAACGAATACACCGAAGTCGAGGTTTACGGCCGGCCGCCGAAATAGTTTCCCGCTCACCCAAATTTCCGCGTCAACCGCTGTTTGTCGTAGGCCCGCCGGTGGTCGCCGGTCATCCGCTCGAAATCCGGCGCGCCATTTCGCAATACCGGCCAGCCCTCCGCGGTCGGGCTGGGCAGGGGATTGTTGCCAATCGCCAACGTCGCCCGCGCGCGGGCCGATCCACTGTAACTCATCGCCGGGTCGGTCAATTCCAGGTCCTTTTCCAGTGGCAGCTTGGGCTTGATGTTTTTGCCCTGCAAAACCCCGTGATAAGCCCGCACCGCCTCCTCCGGCGAAATCCGGCCCTCGGTGATCAGCCGCAGCATCTCGATAAACGCCAACTGGTGCTCGGCCCCGTTGATCTTCCGTCCGAACAGCGCCGCCCGCGCGCCGTGCTTTTGCGCGTCGTGGATCAGCTTGAAGGCGTCGTGTGTCGTGCCCGCCGCGCCGCCCAGCACGCCCACCACCAGGTTCGGGTCGTATTGCGCCAACTCCTCCATCGCCCGCGGCCCGTGATAGACGATCTTCAAAAACAGCGGACGCCCCGCCTCCGTCACTCCCGCAAGGCTGCGCACGATTTGGTCGTTGATGAATTCTCCCAGCTTCTCCGGCGCCACCCCGCTGGGAACGTTGGGATCGAACACCTCCAGGAAGTATCGAAATCCTTTCCGCTCCGCCTCCTCCCGAAAAGCCTTGTAGGCCAGCAGCGTCTCCCGATCCTGCTCCAGATTGTTGACAAACGTGACTGAGTAGAGGCCGAGGTTCGCCCCGGCCGTCTCCGCCTCCCGCTCGCACTCGATCTTCCCGCATTGAATGTGATCGATGCTCGCCGAACGGAACGGCTGCGCCGGTTCCCGCGTGTAGCAGCCGTGCCGCACCGCCCACACGTCCGTCGCGTCATTGGCCCGCGCCGCCGGCGTCACCGTCGAGTCGCGGAACAACCCCTCCTTGATCGTCAACTGCTCGTTGACGTAGGCCGACATGAGCATGATGTCGATCAATCCCTGCCGCGTCACTTCGCGGATGATGTCCAAAAACTCGGGCAGGTTGCGGTAGCCGAATTCCTCCCGGCTCCACACCTCGGGCGAAAACCGCGCCGGTCGCGCGCCCCGCCCCGCCAGATAGCTCCGCGGGCCGGGCGCCCGCACCCCATACGCCATGTCCGCGTCCTTGGCGTCCGCGATGATGAAGGCCCGCGGCGCCGCCCCGGCCTTGATCGCGGCGAGCTTTGTGTCCAGCGATTTCACGGCCGTCAATTCACGCGCGCCTTGGCCAGCGTCTCCTTCAGCGCCTTGGCCGAGGCCTGCAACCCCGCCAGTTCCTTGGGCCACAATTTGATATTGACATGCTTTTCAACCCCTTTGCGGCTTACCACCGAGGGCACGCTCAGGCAGATGTCCCGGATGTCGTACGCCCCCTGCACCAGCGAGGACACCGGCAGCAGCGCCTTCTTGTCCAGCAGCACGGCGTGGACGACTTCGCGGATGGCGATGCCCACCGCCCAGCCCGCGCCCCCCTTGCGCTTGATCACTTCGGCCCCGCTGCCTTTGGTCCTCTCGAACACTGCGTTCTGGAACGCCGGCGTGCAGTCCTCCAGCCCGCCCAGCGGCAGCCCGTTGACCGACGCGCTGGACCAGATCGGGACCATCGAATCCCCGTGCTCGCCCAAAATCAGCGCCTTGACCTGCGCCGCGTCCAGCTTCAGTTCCTCCGCGATCAGCGAGCTGAACCGCGCGGTGTCCAGCATCGTCCCCAGCCCATAGACCTGGCTCCACGGCAGGCCCGTCCGCCGCAAGGCCAGTTGCGTCAGGATATCGACCGGATTGGACACCACCAGAATGTGGGCGTCCTCGCCCAGGCCCGCGCCCTTGATCGCGTCAATAATAGAAATAAACAGCGCGACGTTGCGCTGGATCAGATCCAGCCGCGATTCGTCCGCCTTGCGCCGCAGGCCGGCCGTGATGACGTACACGTCGCTCCCGGCCGCCCGCCCGTAGTCCCCGGCGTAAATCCGCTGCCCGCCCGCCAGCGCGCTCCCGTGCATCAGGTCCAGCGCCTCCCCTTGCGCCGTCTCGCCGTTCGCGTCCAGGATTTGAATCTCCCCGGCCAGCCCGCCGCATTGCAAGGCGTAGGCGGCGCAGGAACCGACTCTGCCGCCGCCGCCAATGATCGTGACTTTCATCAGGTGTTTAGTTTTGACATGATTTGGTCGGTGATCGCCTGGACCAGCGCCTCGGCCTGCTCGTCCGCCTGGGTGTCCTCGATCGCCTTGGGCGGAATGGCGCATGCCACTCCCGGCCGCCATTCGTCGTTGTTGCACAATTCGCATTCCTTCAGCCCGATCCGCGGGTCCGGGATGCCCAGGCCCTCCTTGATTTTGAGCAGGTCCTGCAAATGTGTCTGCGAAAACGTCTTCAACGGCGTCCCCAACTGCGCCGCCACCACCACCGTCCGGCAATAGGCCTCGATGATCTCCATCTTGAAATAGGCGTCCTCCACGCTCAGGTGGCTCCAGGAAACCACCCCGTGATTGGCCATCAATATCGTGTTGTGATCCACGGCCAGGTCGGACACCAGTTTGCCCATCTCCGGCGTGCCGGGCGTGCGGTAGGGCGCGATGGGCACCTTGCCGATGAACACCTCAATCTCCGGTATCATGCACGTCGGCGGCTCGACCCCGGCCACGGCAAAGGCCGTCGCATGGGGCGGATGACAGTGGACGGTCGCCACCGCACGCCCCTGGCGCTTCATGATTTGCAGATGCATGAGGATTTCGCTCGTCCGCTTCTTCTCTCCCGCCAGTTGGTTCCCCTCAAGGTCCACCAGGCACATGTCCTCCGGCTTCATAAAGCCCTTGGACACCAGCGTCGGCGTGCATAAGGCCAATCCTTCCCCAACGCGAATGGCGATGTTGCCGCCGTTGCCATCGACGTAGGCCCGTTTCCACAGCCGCCGGCCGATCTCGCACAGTTGCAGTTTCAGCGCGTGCAGTTCCGGCGAGTTGAAAAAGGCCTCGATCTCCGCGGGCGGACTGGAGGCGCTGGCTGCCTTGGCCGCCTTGGCTGGTTTGGCGCCGGCGCCCGGTCGCGCTCCATTGTTCTCAAATTCCCGCACGAGATCGCGCGCCGATGGCGTCAGTATCGCGTCCGCCGGCAGCGATCTTACGTCGCCGCCATTGCGCAGCAACTCCTCCACTTCCTTGGCGCTGATAATCGGTTTCATTTATTTTTCACCTGGCGCGTAATATATATGGTCCACCAGCGCGGCATCGATCGCATCGACCGGCGTGGGGCGCTCAAAGGGCATCGCCGCCTCCCGGCCCTCGATGAATCCTATCGTTTGCCCGACGCCGCCCCCCAAATCATCGTACACCACAAGGCTCGGTTCCTTGCTCAGCCCTGGCCGGACACCGCCCCGCCGCAATTGTTCGCGCGTCAACGGGCTGACGATCAGCCAGCGCGCCCCTCGCAACGGCTCCGCCACTTTGCTCAAGGTCACCCGCCCGATGACGTTTCCCAGCCTCATGCCGCCACTCCCGCTTCTATCTCGTCCACCACGCCGATCACCATCCAGCGCACCGGGCTTTTCGCGTCTTTGACCGCCGCCCGCGCCGCCGCGCCGTCGGACGAAATGACCACTCGCTGGTGCATCCCCGCCCCGTGGGCGTCGATGGCCACTTGCGGCGTCCCTTCCGCTTGGCCCGCCCCGTTGATCGGTTGGCAGATCACCAACCGCCAACCCTCCAGGCTCGGATGCTTCCGGGTCGCCACGACGTTTCCTTCCACTCGCGCCAGCAGCATGGCTAGTAAATCCGAAGGTTATCGACCATCACGCAACGGCGCACCCGCGTGAAGGTCTTTGGGTTGGTCACCCCTTCGCCCGTCGGCGTGGCGATGGAAAAGCTCGGATAGCCCTCGCCGCCCGCGCCCAATCCCGCCATGCAGGGCCCGTTCTTGATGAACAGCGTCGTGTCCAGTTCCCGCCCCATGGCCGTCATGTGCTCGACATTGTGCGAGTGAATGATCGAGGTGTGCTTGTAATTGCGCTCCGCCGCCTTGGCCGCGGCGATCCCTTCCTCCACGCTCTTGACCCGCACCACCGGCAGAAACGGCATCATCTGTTCCTCGACGACGAACGGATGCTGGCGCTCGGTCTCGGCAAAGAGCAGTTGGGTCTTCGCCGGCACGTTCACGCCCGCCGCCTTCGCCAGAACGGACGGGTCTTTCCCGATGAAATCCTTGTTGACAACCGGCTCCGCGCAACCGCCGCCCTGGCCCTCCTTGAACACGAAGGCCGCCCGCGTCAGCCGTTCCAACTGCGCGGAATTGAGGCGGACGGCGCCGTTGTTTTCCATCTCGGACATAAGCTGGTCGGCGATTTTTTCCAGCGCAAAAACCTCCTTCTCCCCAATGCACAGCAAATTGTTGTCGTAAGCCGCCCCCTCAATGATCGCCCGCGCCGCCCGCTTCATGCACGCCGTGTCGTCCACCAGTACCGGCGGATTGCCCGGCCCGGCACAGATGGCCCGCTTGCCCGCCTGCATGGCCGCCTTGACCACCCCCGGCCCGCCCGTCACGCACAGCAGCCGCACGTTCTCGTTGGCGCACAGCGCCTTGAATGACTCCAGCGTGGGCGGCCCAATGATGCAACAGAGGTTCTCGATGCCGGTCTCCCGCTCTATGGCTTGGTTGTACGCCTTGATCGCCAGCGCCGCGCACCGCCAGGCCGCCGGATGCGCGTTGAACACCACCGCGTTGCCCGCCGCCACCATGTTGATGATGTTCCCGCTCATCGTCGGAATCGAATGCGTCGAGGGCGTGACCGCCCCCACCACGCCAAACGGCGTGTATTCCTCCAGCGTAATGCCGTGATCGCCGCTCAGTCCATCGGGCCGCAACCACTCGACGCCCGGCACATTCTTGATCAGTTGCAGCTTCTCGATCTTGTGGTCCAGCCGTCCGATCTTGGTTTCTTCCAATTCGATCCGTCCCCATTCGGCCGCGTTGCTTTCCGCCATCGACTTGACTATGGCCACGACTTTTCGGCGCGCCGCGATGCCCCCCTTTTGCAATTTGACGAACGCCGCCCCCGCCGCCTCGCACGCCTGGTCGGCGTCCTCAAAAACGCCAAATCTCCCCCCGCCGGCGCTGGGGGCCTGTTGATGACAACCGTGCTCCGGTGTGGCGACGGGAAGCGGCGCCGGTTTGGCAGCCGCCGCCAGGCGACCCAGCACCTCGTCCACCACCTCCCGGATCAATGTTTCATTCATGGCGTTCATGCTCACGTCCTCGCGCTATAAATCTGTTTGCCCAAAACATCGACCACATCGACGATGCCGATGATGACCGCATCGACCGGCGCGTCCTTCAGATCGGGCGCCAGCCGCGCCGAGCTACCCTGGCAAAAGAGAACCATCTCCCCGATCCCGGCCCCAACGCTGTCCACCGCCACAATCGTGTTGACACCCGCGCGAAATCGCGCCGGGTCCTTTTCGTCCACCAACTGCGGCCGCAGCAACAACAGCTTGCGCCCGCTCATCGCCGGGTCCTTCTTCGTCGCCACCACCGAGCCTTCCACTCGCGCCAGAAACATATTTATTTGCCTTGCGCTTTGTGCGGCAGGATGGTCTCGACCTCCGCGTGCGGCCGCGCGATGACATGGACGCTGACCAACTCGCCCTTGTTGGCCTTGATGGCCTGGGCGCCGGCGTCGGTCGCGGCCTTGACGGCCGCCACGTCCCCCACGACCACGGCGGTGACAAGAGCGTTGCCGACTTGCTGCATCGGCCCGGCCAGCTCCACGTTGGCCGCCTTGAGCATCGCGTCGGTTCCTTCCACCAGCGCGACCAATCCGCGTGTTTCGATGAGTCCTATTGCTTGATGAGCCATAATGTCTTCTTTCCTTTCACGTTAGTTCTGATTCGCTTCGAGAAACCGGCGCGCCTCGCGGGCCACCACCAATTCCTCATTCGTCGGTATGACAATCACTTTGACGCGCGATTCCGGGGCGCTGATGATCGCCTCCCGCCCCCGCGTCCGGGCGTTGAGCGCCGGGTCGAGCACGATTCCCAGTTGATCGAGGTCGCGGCAAATCGCCGCCCGCAGCGCCCCCTCGTTTTCTCCAATGCCCGCCGTCATCACCAGTCCGTCAAGGCCGTTGAGTTCAAGATAAAACGCGCCTATCCAATGCCGCGCCTGATGCGCAAATACCTCCAGCGCCAATTGCGCCCGCGCATCCCCCTCCCCCGCCCGCGCCTGGATGTCTCGAATGTCGTTGAATCCTCCGGACAGCCCCTTGAAACCCGATTCCTGGCACATCTGCCGCTCCGCCTCCTCCAGCGTCAATCCCATCCTGCGCATGAGCAGGGGCAGCGCGAAGGCATCCAGATCGCCCACCCGGTTGTTCTGCGGCAAACCCGATTGCGGGCTGAGACCCATGCTGGTGCCGATGGCCACTCCGTTGCAAATGCCGGTGACAGACGAACTTCCCCCCAAATGGCAGGATACAATCCGCAGCGCCGGTTCGCGCACCGGGCTGGCGCCCCCATCCACATACAGCATTCGCGCCCGCTTGGCCACGTCCTCGCGGCAAAGCAATTCCGCCGAACGCTCGGCGATGAACTTGTGGCTGGCGCCGTGAAAACCCCAGCGCCGCACGCCGGCTTCCCGCCAAGCCTCCGGCACCGCATACCTCATCGCCGCCTCCGGCGCCCATTGATAAAACGCCGTCTCGAACAGCGCGATCAGCGGCGTCTTGGGCATCCGCTTGGCAAACAGCCGGATGCCTGCGATGTACGGCGGGTTGTGCGCCGGCGCGACCGTGTTGTACTCCTCCATCGCCCGCACCACGCCCTCATCCAAACGCACACAGCCGGTGATGCCGCGCGCCATGATGGTCTTGAAACCGACCGCCGCCAAATCGCTCTCCTCTTGTATCCATCCGCCCTGACGCAATTCCCCAAGGCAGGAATCGATGGCCTTCGCGTAATCGCTCACCCGCTCCCACCCGCCCCGCGCCAGCATCCGTTCCTGCCCGCCAGAAAAATCGAACAGCCGGTATTTCAGGGACGTTGATCCCAGGTTGGCGATGAGGATTTTCATTGCCCGCGCCGGTCGGCGATTTTATTGCAGCCACCTGCCCAGACCGGACAGGCCCTCGTGCGGACGCGGTATCACTTGCACGCTCACCACGCTGCCCACTTGCGCCGCCGCCGACACCCCGGCGTCGGTCGCCGCCTTGACGGCCGCGACGTCGCCCCGGAAAAACGCGGTGACATAGCCGCTGCCGATTTTTTCCCAACCCACAAACTGGACGTTGGCCGCCTTGAGGGCCGAATCGGTCGCCTCCAGCAGCGCGCACAGGCCCTTTGTTTCGATCATGCCGATTGCTTGTTGAACCATAGTATTAAGTATGTAAAAGGTTGGGGTTTACTTCTTGGCCGGCTCGCCGATGAACACCTTCATCAGGTCTTCGTGCGGACGGGCCAGGATGTGCGATCCGACCAGTTCGCCCACTTTGCCGGCCGCCTTGGCCCCGGCGTCCACCGCCGCTTTGACGCTCCCCACGTCTCCCGTGGCAAAAACGGTGATCAATCCGCCCCCGATCGGTATTGTTTTGACCAGCGTGACATTGGCCGCCTTGACCATCGCGTCGCTGGCTTCGACGCTCCCCACGTAGCCCCGGGTTTCAACCATGCCTAGTGCTTCTTGACTCATGTCGTTCTCCTGTGGTTATGTTTTATTGACTCTAATTCGTTTCTTTTATCAGTTCGCAAGGGGTGTCCGCCTGCAAATTGCACGCATTGCCCTCGTCGGTGTCGATATGTACTTCCAGTTTGAAACTCGCGTCCACCCTCACCAGCATCCGGTCCAGAATCACCCCGCACGGACCGCCAATCCTCAACCTCATTGCCTCCCCCGCTTTGACCCCGTAAAACTCCGCGTCGCTCGGGTGCATGTGAACGTGCCTCATCGCACGGATCACTCCCTCGCTCATTTCAAAAAATCCTTCCGGCCCCATCAGCATCCCCCCAGTCGTGCCCTTGATGTCACCCGATATCCGCAACGGAATCTCAAACCCCAGCGCGATCGCGTCACTATAGGACAGTTCAACCTGATTTAAGCTCCGGCACGGTCCCAGGATGCGCAAATTGGAGATGACTCGGCTGCGCGGCCCAATCAGTGTCACAGTTTCCTTGGCTGCGAATTGCCCTTCCTGGTAGAGCCACTTATAGGGCGTCAACGAGCGCCCTTTCCCAAATAGCGCCTCCACCGCCTCCACCGTCAGATGGCAATGTCGCGCACTCACGTTGACCACCAGCGGATTCGGCGCCAGCGCAAATCGCGGCAATTCTTTCCCAAGCCGTTGATACACAGCTTGTCGCACGCGATGCTCGATCACCGCGCGGTGCAGGTTGTTACTCGTGGCAACCATGTTTCATCACAAATCTTGCAAAAAACATCACTTTCGTCAACATAAATCTTGCAAATTATTTCAGAATGTTCCATATTCCGCCAAATGCAGCCAGAAGCTCGCCAAAAGCGGATTCAGGATTTCCTTAATCAGGTCGAGTTTGCTTCCCTGGATGAACTGTCCCGCCATGTCCAGGCCTCCGTTTCGACCGTCCGCCGCGACGTCGCCGCTTTGGAGTCCGGCGGCGGTCTGCGCCGCACCCATGGCGGTGCCCGCCTGGTCAATCCTCATTCCGATGAGTTCACCTTCACCGCGCGCGACACCCATCAATTGCCGGAGAAGGAAGCCATTGGCCGCGCCTGCGCAGAACTGATTCGCCCCAACCAGACCGTCATCATCGACGCCGGCACGACCGCTTATCACGCCGCCAAGTACTTGGAGCCGAAGATGCCGCAAATCATCACCAACTCTTTGCCCGTGGCCAATTTCTTTGCCGCCGCCAACCGCGTGGAACTGGTCCTTTCGGGCGGCGTCATCTATCCGCGTCTCGGCGTTCTGGTCGGGCCGCTGGCTGTGGAGGCCTTCTCCAAAATCCACGCCGACGTCGCCATCATGAGCGCCGGCGGAATCACTCTCGACGGCGTCAGCAATTCGCACGGGTTGCTCATCGATATCCAGCGCGCCATGATCCGCGCCGCCCAGCGCGTTATTTTTTGTTTTGACAGCACCAAGTTCGGACGGCGCTCCCTTTCCACCCTCTGCGGCCTGGACTCCATCCACACGATCGTCACCGACGGCGGCGCGCCGGAGGAGTTGGTGGCCCAATTGCGCGGGCGCGGCTTGGAGGTTATCATTGCCCCCGGCGACGCCGGAGCAGGCCAGCCCGCCGCCCCACTTTCCGGTTGCTAGTCCGCCCTCTTGCGCCGACAATCCCGCCCCATGAACAGCGGCCACAACGATTTTGCCCGCGCTTCCGGTATTAGCCGCTTGGTGCCGCCCCTGGTTCTGGCGATGGCGATCATCCTGGTTCTGCTGATTCCCCTCAAGATTATCGGCGAGGGATACCTGCCCCAGGCCGATGCCCTGGCCGATGCCGCCAAGGCCATATCGGGCAAGCCGTGGACCGACATCCTGTTGCTCAGGAGCGACTATGTGATTGACAATCATATCGGATGGCACGCCCTTTTGCGCCACGTCTGGCTGATGACAAATTGCAACGCCGAGACGCTGGTTCTCTTTACCACCGCCATTTTGTTCATACTGGTCGGATGCTCCGCCCTCCCGTGGCTGGCTTGGCCGGAGGCCTGGCTCATCACCCTTGTGCTGGTGCCGGGCATCCAGTCGTCCTTCATGGGCCGACTCATGCTGGGCCGTCCCCTGCTCCTGAGCATCCTGGCTCTGGTGACCATTTTATTCCTTTGGCAGACCCGCTCTCCATCCCCGCCGGACAAGCGGTCCTGCCTTCTCATGACCGTCCTGATCGCTCTGGCGGTTCTCTTCCACGGCGTCTGGTACTTTTGGGCGCTGCCGGTCGCCGCTTTCCTTTTAGCCCGCCAATATCGCTGGTGCCTGGCTCTGGCCGCCTGCTGGTTCGCCGGCGCCATCCTCGGCGCTGCTCTGACCGGCCACCCTTGGGTTTACACCGTCGAGGCCTTGCGTCAGGCCTGCAACGCCATGTCCCTTCACGCCACTCAGCGCACCCTGGTGACCGAACTCCGCCCGACACCCGGCAACCTCTTCGGCCTTCTCCTGCTGGGCGGATTGCTGGTCCTGCGCCAATTGGCCAGGCTGCCCGTCCGCCCCTTCTCCGCCAACCCAGCCTTCTGGCTCGCGCTCATCGGTTGGGTCCTCGGCCACGAGGCCGACCGCTTCTGGGACGATTGGGGCCTGCCCGCCCTCATGGTCCTTATGGCGGGCGATTTGCAACTCTTCCTCCAATCCCGTCTCCAACCTCATTCCCTCCAGCGCCTGGCCTTGGCCGCCGGGTTGGCCCTGACGGTTTACATCACAACCACCAATGATGTTGACAGCCGCTGGACCAACACTCTGACCGCTGAATACCTCACCCCCGACAACCCAAAACTGGCCGGTTGGCTCCCCGACAGCGGCGGCATTCTCTACGAGGCGGACATGGCTCTGTTCTTCGATACCTTCTTTAAAAATCCCACCGCGCCGTGGCGTTACTCCGTCGGCTACGAACCCGCTCTCATGCCTCCGGACGATTTCGCCACCTATCAAAAAATCTTGTGGAACGCGGAAGAACCCGAAGCCTACCAACCCTGGGTCAGGAAGATGCGGCCCCAGGATCGGCTCGTCCTGGACGCCCGCAGCAGTCCGGCCTCGGCTCTTCCTCAATTGGAATGGAAATACGCCGTCAAAAACCTCTGGATCGGCCGCCTGCCCAGCGAACGCAAAAATCCGCGGTAGTCCCTCGGGCGCATCTTGACACTGCCTCGGGTGGCGCGACCGTCCCGGTCGCCGTGGCTGGCGTCTCGCCAGCCACCTTCTTGGCTTCTTGTAATCGTGTCCCCAATGGTAGCTGTATCAAGATGCGCCCTAGCCCCTCGATTCTCCTCCAATTTTCTTGAACCGCCGGCGCGTGCGCCGCATGATGTCCCTTTGACAGCACCGCAAATGCCGACGGTCCAGCCAGCAACTGAACTGAAACCCCGCAATGAATCGGGGACCGCTTTTTCGCACCCTCACTCCGTCGCCCCCAACCAGGTCGTCGCCGAATTGGAAAAGCACCTCCTGGTCGATGGCTTCAAACTGGTGGTCGATCTGGAAAATAGCCGCGGGTCGAGATTGGTCGATGCCGCCACCGGCAAATCTTACCTCGATTTCTATTCCTTTTACGCCTCCATGCCGGTCGGCTTCAACCACCCCTATTTCCATTCGCCCCCGGTGCTCGCCGATTTGCTGGCCGCGGCCAAGGTCAAAGTCGCCAACGCTGATGTCTATTCGGTCGCCTTCGCCACCTTTGTCGCCACCTTCGCTCGCGTCGTCGGCTTGCCCCCGATGGATCGTTTCTTCTTCATCGACGGCGGGGCCTTGGCGGTGGAAAACGCCCTCAAAGCCGCCATGGATTGGAAGGTGCGCAAAAACCTGGCCGCCGGCCACGGCGAACGCGGCACCGAGATTCTCCATTTCACCGGCGCCTTTCATGGCCGCAGCGGCTACACCTTGAGCCTTACTAATACCGATCCGCGCAAAACCGATTTGTTCGCCAAGTTCCCCTGGCCGCGCGTCAGCAATCCGGTGATCGACTTCTCTCTCCCGGAGAAGGAGCGCCTGGCCAACGTCATCGAGAAGGAACGCCGTTCCGAGGCCGAAATCGCACAGTTCATTGCCCAACGGGGCATCGACATCGCCGCCATCATCATCGAACCGGTGCAGGCCGAAGGCGGCGATAATCATTTTCGCGGCGAGTGGCTGCGCACCCTGCGCCGCATCTGCGACCAGCACGACATCCTCCTGATTTTTGACGAAGTCCAGACCGGAATATGTATGACCGGCAGGAAGTGGTGCTGCGAACATTTCGACGTTCTCCCCGACCTCCTCACCTTCGGCAAGAAGGCCCAGGTCTGCGGCGTGATGGCCGGACCTCGCTTGGATGAAGTTAAAGATAATGTCTTTCGCCTCCCCAGCCGCATCAGTTCAACCTGGGGTGGCAATTTCTGCGATTACGCGCGCTCCACCCATTTTCTCAATATCATCGAACAGGAAAAACTCGTCGATAACGCCCGCTTGCAAGGCGCCTCCCTGCATGAGGAACTGCGCAACCTGGCCAAAATTCACCCCGTCATGACGGCCGTGCGCGGCCGCGGTTTGCTCCTCGCCTTTGATCTTCCCAGCCGCCAGCTCCGCGACCGCTTCTGGAGTGGCGCGTTTGAATTGGGCCTCCTGGTCCTGCGCTGCGGCGAGCGCTCCATCCGCCTGCGCCCCGTGCTCGACTTGAAAGACGATGTCATCGCCGAAGCCTTGAAGCTAATGGACGCCCAATTGCGCCGCCTGGCTTGACATGAAAAAAAACGCGTCATCCGCGCCCGCCATTTTGCGCCGGCTCGGCCTCCGGCCCCTCAACCCGGGCGCCTTCTGCGGCCAATGGTTCGGCGGCGGGCCGGCCCTTGATTCCGTTTCTCCCATTGACGGCAAAGTGCTGGCGGCCGTCCGGACGGCCAGCGCGGACGATTACGAACAGGTCGTCCAACGGGCGGGCGCGGCCTTCGCTGCCTGGCAAACCGTACCGGCCCCCAAACGCGGCGAGGTCATCCGCCAATTCGGCAACGCCCTGCGCCAGGCCAAGGCGGACTTGGGTGCTTTGGTTTCGCTGGAGACGGGCAAAATCCTTGCCGAAGGCCAGGGCGAAGTCCAGGAAATGATTGACATCTGCGACTTCGCCGTCGGCCTGTCCCGCCAACTCTACGGCCTGACCATGCCCTCGGAGCGGCCCGGCCACCGCATGTTGGAGCAATGGCATCCTCTGGGGATTGTCGGCATCATCTCCGCCTTCAATTTCCCGGTCGCCGTCTGGGCCTGGAACTCCGCCCTGGCCATCGTCTGCGGCGACGCCACTCTCTGGAAGCCATCGGGCCAGACTCCCCTCTGCGCCATCGCCGCCATCCAGATTGCCGAGCGCGTCTGCCGCGCCAACGGCGTGGACCCCGCCCTCTTCAGCCTCGCCATCGGAAGCCGCCAAACCGTCGGCGACAAAATGGCGGGCGACAAACGCCTGCCCCTCATTTCCGCAACGGGTTCGACCCACATGGGACGCGACATCGGCGAAAAAGTCCAACGCCGCCTCGGCCGCGTCCTGCTTGAATTGGGCGGCAACAACGCCATTATCGTCGCCGCCTCGGCCAATCTGGACCTGGCCGCGCGCGCCATCCTTTTCGGCGCGGTCGGCACCGCCGGCCAGCGTTGCACCTCAACCCGCCGCCTGTTGGTTCACCGCTCGCTGGAAAAAGAGCTGACGCGGCGCCTGGCCGCCGCCTACCGCCAGGTCCCCATTGGCAATCCGCTGGACGCGCGCACATTGATGGGGCCGCTGATCAGCGTCGCCGCCGTCCAGGCCATGCAAGAGACCCTGCGCCGCCTGCGCGCCGAGGGCGGGGAAATCCTTTGCGGCGGCGAGCCGTTGTCGGGCGGGAAGTATCCGGGCGGCCGCTACGTCACCCCTTGTCTGGCCAAAGCCGGCGCCCACTGCAAAGTCGTCCACGAGGAAACCTTCGCGCCGATTCTCTACGTGACACCATTCGAAAAACTGGAGGAGGCGCTGGCGTGGCACAACGCCGTGCCCCAGGGATTAAGCTCGGCCATCTTCACCAACGACCTCCGCGAGGCCGAACTGTTTCTGTCCTGCCGCGGCAGTGATTGCGGCATCGCCAACGTGAACATCGGCACCAGCGGCGCCGAAATCGGCGGCGCTTTCGGCGGCGAGAAGGAAACCGGCGGCGGACGCGAGAGCGGCAGCGACGCCTGGAAGAATTACATGCGCCGCCAGACCGTGACGATTAACTATTCGTCCGATCTGCCTCTGGCCCAGGGCATTCGGTTCGGCCGGTTATGATCGCCAAGCCGTAAGACTCCCGCCATTCCTTCACAGTCCCCGTTCCTTGTTTTGGGGTGGCGCGACCGTCTCGGTCGCCCGTGGCTGGCGTCTCGCCAGCCACATCCCCGTCTCCGGGTGTTCGCACCCCCATGACGGTCGGATCGAGATGCTCCCAAAGCGTGATTTTCTGAAACTTTTCTCTTGACCCCTTTCGCATAACCTACTACCTTGTAATCGCAAGGTAGCTTGCTACATGCTTAACGATGAACGTAAACGAAAAATTCTCCGGCATCCGCAAGGGCCTCCTCGAGTTCCTCTTGCTCCAGATCATCGCCGCGGAAAAGGTTTACGTCGCCGACATATTGAAACAGTTGAGCGCCACGGAATTCGCTACCCAGGAAGGCACCCTCTACCCTTTGCTGAGCAAAATGCGCCGCGAAGGCCTCCTGGATTACGAATGGAAGGAATCCGAAGCCGGCCCGCCCCGCAAGTACTACGAGCTGACCGCAAAAGGCAGGGAGCAATTGCGCGAAACCCTTGAGTATTGGGGCAAAATCAACGGAACAGTAAAAAAACTCGGACAAAAATAAAACGGAGAATCCCAGCCATGAACAAAGTTATTACCATCAATCTCGACGGCACTGCCTATCAGCTCGAAGAAGACGGCTATGAGGCCCTGCGCGCCTATCTGGAATCCGCCTCCTCGCGCCTCCAGCGCAACCCGGATCGCGATGAAATCCTCTCGGACATCGAACGGGCGATCGCCGAGAAGTTCCGCGCCTTTTTGGGCAGCAACAAGACGGTGGTCGTGACCAATGAGGTTGCCGCCGTCATTGCCGAGATGGGCCCGATCGAGGCCGACGCGGGCGATGCCGCCGATCCGGCCGCCGGCGCCCCAACCGGCGCGAGCGGACACGCGGCCGCCCAAGAACAACCAGCCGCCGGACACGGTGGGCCGCCAAGGCGCCTCTACAGGATCCACGAAGGCGCGATGATCGCCGGCGTCTGCAACGGCATCGCCACCTATTTGAACTTCGATCCGACCTTCGTGCGGCTGGCCTTCGTTTTTCTGACGCTGCTCTGGGGCACAGGGTTGCTTGTCTATTTGGTGATGGCGATCGTCGTGCCCGCGGCCCTCTCGCCGGAACAAAAGGCCGCCGCGTCAGGCGCCCCATCGACGGCGCAGGAATTCATCCACCGCGCAAAACAAGGGTATTACGAGGCGATCAAGGGCTTCCCGGACCGCAAGGCGCGCCGCGAATGGAGGCGCCATTTCAAGCGGGAAATGCGCGGATGGGGCATGTCCTTTGACCAGGCAATGCGCGCGAACGCGGATCAGTGGCGGCATAACTGGCATAGCTATTGGGCCGCCCATGCCCCCTTTCATCCCGGCATGGGCTTCGCGTTGCCCTTGCTCTCGCTGCTGCACGGCGCGGCTTCCATCCTGTGGATCTGCGCCTTCATCTCCCTGCTGGCCACCAGCACTTTGTTTGGGTTGGCGCTGCCGGCGAACGTCCCCGTATGGGTCGCCGCGCTCCTGCTCTTCATTGCCTACGGCATTCTCGCCGCCCCGCTGAAAATGGCCCGGCGCGCCTGCTATTGGGGCTTGGGCCCGCCCAGTTGGACCTGGTCCTTCGTGTTTCTTCTCGATGCGGTGGTCTGGCTCGCCGTGGTCGCCGCCCTCGTATGGCTGGCCCTCCATTTCTTCCCCGAATTGCGCCAGGCCGTTCGGACCCTCCCTTCCCTCGCCCATCAAGCCGCCGACGACATCCGCGCGTGGTGGAAAACGAAGTAAGGCGGGTGTGCGAAGCTCTCCCCCACCGGCTATTTCCGCGCCTTTCGCGGCAATCCCCAAAAAAACCTTCAAAATGAGCTTGCAAGTCCCATTATTATGTGGGATATTAAAGCGGGCGGGCTGGTTTGCCTGCCTCGCCGGCGCTTTGGCGAAGGCGGGTTCTTTGACATATCGGGAAACACATCCGCCTCGCGCTTCGCCCGAACCGCGCCCCATCGTCCCTCTGCTTGGAGTCGAGCCCCTTTAACGTTAACGTTGATCGCAGCCTACTCCAAGGGAGGTAAGGGGCAGTCAGCTCAGTCAAGGCAACTCCGTTCCAAGTCAAGGCAGGTCAAGCCCCGCTTGCCGCTCCGTAGCAGAAGGCGAAGGCAAGTCATATCCTGCTCATAATCATAATCTTAATCGTAATCGGCCCCTCCCCCGCCTCTTCCAAGTCAACAAGAAGTCAAGGTGAGTCAAGCCAAGTCAAGGTCAGCTTGCCGCGCGTAGCGCAACCAGGTCAAGGTTTGGCCTGCTCCGCGTGCTTTGCGCGAGGTCCGGGACAATGGGAATAGTGGCGGCGACCACCCGCGCTGTGACCCCTGCGTGAGCGTCATTTTGACCCACCCTCAAAACCAAAAAACCTCAAAAATGCCAGCAATTGCTGATAATTGCGACCCTTTGCCGCCCTTGGCCGCAAGTTGTATCGCAACAACGCCGGGTCAACCCAAATCAACGTGACTTCTGTGCGCTTCTCAAATTACAGTCCGACCTTGACCCGGTAGAAGCGGTCCTTGTTGGTGGCATTCGGGTCGGTCACGATGATCGAATTGGTCTGCGCGTTGTTGGTGACGAGCAGCGTCGTCCAGTTGGTCGAACTCAAATTGGTCGTTTCTTCAACCGTATAGGTCTGTCCCGTCCCGCCGGTCAGCCGCAATTGGAATTGATTCGTCCGCCAGGCCGGCAAACTTAAGACCGGCAGCGGGCTGATCACCAGCGTCAACGACCGCGTCGTCGTCAGCGAGTTGGCATCCGTCACCCGCGCGATGAAACTGAACGTCCCGTTGGTCGCCGGCGTCCCGAAAATCAGGCCATTGGTGGAAAGTTTCAACCCGGAGGGCAACGGTTGCGAGCCGAGCGCAATCGTCCACGTGTAAGGCGTTGTTCCGCCGGATGCCTGAAGCTGATTGGTGTAATAGCTTTTCTGCGTGGCACTGCTCAAGTTGGTCGTCAGAATCTGCAGCGTGGCCGGCGCGATCGTGATTGAATAATTGCCCGACACGCTGTTCCCGTCGGCATCCTGTGCCCCAAGCTGGAATTGGAACGTCCCCTTGGTCGTCGGCATCCCGGAAATCACAAAAATCTCGTTCGAGCTGGTAATCGTCCCATACGAAAAACCCAGCCCCGGCGGCAATGTCCCGTAGGATCCGGAATACCCCTCGGAGAAACCATCCGCGTTGACGTAGGGATTGCCGCCCGACACCTTGACCTGCCCGGTGTAGGATATTCCTACCGTTCCGGAGGGCAGCGTGCCCGGGGTCATTTGCAGCGGCGGGTAAATGTTCTGTTGCATGAGTTGATCGGCATAGCTTCCGGTTGAATCGGTAATGCGAATCGAAAAATAATTCGTACTGACAGTGGTCGGCGTCCCGAAGATGACGCCGTTGTTCGACACATTCAATCCCCCCGCCAGGGGTAACGACCCCGGAGTGAGCGACCACGTATAGGGAGGATTGCATCCGATGCCCAGCAATTGAAAGCTGTAGGATTGCCCCACAAATCCATCCGGCAGTGGCGAGGTCGTGGTGACCCCCAGCGACGGACACGGTACCGTGAAATCGACTTCAACGCCGCCGCCCGAAACCTGTGTCTGCTGGTCGCCGATGCAACTGTAACCCAGCGCCGTCAAATCATCGCAATTCACGCTCACATCCCAACTGCCGTTGCCGGCGTCGATCGAATAGTAGCCGTTGTTATCGGTCATGCCCGAGTAGTAAAAATCACCCATGTCGTCATAGACGTCCACCTCCATGTTGCTGATGGGGTTGCCGTTGCCATCGGTCACGTAACCGTAGATTTGATTCGGGTTGCTCGACGGATAAACGGTGAAACTCACATTGGTGCTGTTGTTGTCAATGATAATGTTCTGACTGTTGGGGCATTGATAATTGCTGGGCAGGCTGTCGCCCCCGCATCCGTTGCAGCAATTGAGGCCGACGTTCCACGTCCCATTGGCCACCTTCAACACGTAATACCCGGTGCTGACGGTGTCAGTATATTGCCTGTAGCCCTGGCCGTTGTTGGTTCCGTATGCGCCCACGCCTACTCCGATGATCGGACCCCCGTTATTATCCAGAACGGTGCCGCTGATGACATTTGTCGCCACGATCGCCGTGAAATTGACCGTCGCGTTGTCATTGTTGATCGTGGCGTTCGTACTGGGTGGGCAAAGATAATCGTTGGGCAGATCGCCATTGCAATTGGTGCATCCGGAAAGAACGCTCACGCTCCAGGTGTTGCTGTTGGCCACGTTCAACGCGTAATAACCGCTGCTGCTCGTGTTCACGCTTTCCAACTGCCAATAGTTGCCGGCGATCGTCGCGCTGGCATAGACGCCCACACCGCTGATCGGGTTGCCATAGTTGTCCGTCAGATAACCGGTGATGAGATTCGTCGCCGAAAGCGCCGTGATATTTGCCTCCGCCGCCTGTCCCGCGTTCAGGTTGGTGCCTCCGTCCTGGTCGAACATCGGCTGCGTAAAGATATAATTAGTTGGCGCGCTGTCGCTGCTCACCTGTGCCGACCAGGGATCGTTGGCGCCCAGGGCCAGAACGCCTAGGACGTAATTCCCCTTCGCATCCGTGTAGCCGTCGGTTTCATACACGTTGTGATTGTTGTCATAGCCATCAACGTCTATTCCCGCCAGCGGATTTCCCAGTGTGTCCTTCACGCTCCCATAAATCAGCGCCGTCGCCTTGGGCACGGCCACCGTCACCCCGGTGGCGCCCGCGCTCACGTTGGTTTTGTTCTGCAATCCAACGTACCCCAGAACAATCAGACCGTCATCGTCCGCCTTGATGCTCCATTGGCCATCTACGACTCCCACGTTGAAATTGCCGCTGGTGTCAGTAAAACCAATCGCCATGAAGCCGTTGCTCGACTGTATCGGAAATAGAACGCCGGGCAATCCGATGCTCCCGTTGTTGGCATCGACCAGTTGCCCGGAAATGCTGGCCGTGGTGTTGCTCAAAATCACATTGGTGGCGAACGCCTCCGTGTTGGTCAGGTTAACATATACTGGCGCCTTATAATTGACTATATAATTGCTCTTAAATGCGACCACCCCGTACGTGCCCGCCGGCGCCGCAATGCTGTAATTGCCCGAGTTGTTCGCCACCGTTCCCGCCACCGCTTTGCCGTGTGATCCGTTGATCAACACCACAATCGCATTGGAAACAGCCGTGCCATTGTTTAACACCGTCCCGCTGATCGTCTGTCCAAACGGGTAATTGGTGACGGCGAGCGCATTCGTGATCGGCGCAAAGTGCCCCGCCGGACTGGAAAGCTCGAACAAGTAATTTCCGACAAAGTTCTGCGTAAAGTCCCCGTTTTGAAAATTCAACTTCGCCGTGATTTGCCCCGCCGTCGTATCCGTGTCGCCGGGCACGTTAAAGTTCGTCACCCCGCCTATCACCATGCCCGCCTGCCCGTCGGTCATCTGAAACTGCTGCACCAGCCAATCCCCGGCGTCAATCACACCATTGGTGTTGAGGTCCAGGTACTTCTGGACCACCACCGTGTCTCCCGCGGCCAGGTTGGACACCTGCAACGTGATGGCTCCCGTGTAAGTGTTGCTGACGGCGGACGGAGTGATGGTGAATGTGACGGCCGCATTGGACGCAATGCCGGCCCCTGCCAGCAATGCCAGCACGACGCAGAGGTTCGTTTTCATGAGTTTCTTCATTGCAGTGTCTTATTTCAAAGACAAACCCGTCAATCCACCATATTTGCCGCCGATGCGGCAAAATACGTTGACCACGCCATGTCCGGCAAAACCGCTTGCCTCCGCGCTTTTCTGAGGCATAGTAACCCCCCGGTCAGTCGGACCGGCGTGATGGGTTGGTAGCTCAGTTGGTAGAGCAGTGCCCTTTTAAGGCATTGGTCCCGGGTTCGAGTCCCGGCCAACCCACCACCCTTAAAAAAGTGTCAATTGGGGGCTTGCCAAGCGGGCGGATGGCGAGTAATCTCTCCAACCTTTTTGGACGCCGCGTAAGCGGCGGGCGGTGGATAAAGTGGATTGCCGCCACCACAAACTGAATATTTATGGCAGTGAGAATTCGTCTGAAGCGGATCGGAGCAAAAAACGCTCCTTATTTCCGGATTGTCGTGGCCGATGCCCGCAGCCCGCGGGATGGCCGGTTTATCGAGGAGATCGGCAGCTATCAGCCCATGAAAAAGGGCGATAATTGCACCCTCGACCTCCAACGGGCCAACTATTGGGTCAGCAAAGGCGCGCAACCCAGCGAAACCGTCGCCAGCTTTATCAAAAAACTGAACAAAGCCGCCGTGCCGGCTTGATCTATCGGCTTATGCAAGCCTTCCTCGAGTACGTCGTCAAGGGGTTGGTCAACCATCCCGAGGCTGTGACCGTCACCCCGGTGGTCAAGGACACCGTGACGATTTATGAACTGCGGATGCACCCGGAGGATGTCGGCAAAATCATCGGCCGCCAGGGGATGACCATCAACGCCCTCCGTTCGCTGCTCCTGGCTGGCAGCGCCAAACAGTCCCTGCGCTGCACCCTGGAGATTGTCGAGGATCAGCCGGCGAAATAGCTTGAAAATCGACGTGCTCACGCTGTTCCCGGAAATGTTCACGGGACCGATTGATGTGAGCATTATCCAGCGGGCGCGCAAAACCGGGTTGCTGGAGTTGCGCGTGCATAACCTGCGCGATTTCACGCATGACAATTACAAGACGGTCGATGACCGTCCTTTCGGCGGCGGGCCGGGCATGGTCCTGAAGCCGGAACCGATCTTTGAGGCGGTCGAGGCCCTGGCCGGCGATGGCACGACGGTCATTTTGATGTCGCCCTCGGGCCGACGCTTCGAGCAAAGCGTGGCCCGGGAGTTGGCAGGACAGGATAAACTGCTCCTGATTTGCGGCGCTTACGAAGGGGTCGATGAACGGGTGCGCCAGGAACTGGCGGACCAGGAATTGTCCATCGGCGACTTCGTGCTGACCAACGGGTCGCTGGCCGCGATGGTGGTGATCGATGCTGTGACGCGGTTGTTGCCGGGGGCTCTGGGAGACGACCAGAGCGCGCTGGACGAGTCGTTCAGCCACGGGTTGCTGGAATATCCGCAGTACACGCGGCCGGCGCAATACCGGGGATTGGCCGTGCCGCCCGTGCTGCTGTCGGGCAACCACGCCGAGATTGAAAAATGGCGGCGCGAACAGGCCGCCTTGCGGACGCAAACGCGGCGGCCGGACCTGTGGACGAAGAAAGAAACAGTTTGAGAGCAATTTTATGAACCAGGCACTATTAGACAGAATTGAATCGGAACAGTATCGCAAGGGCGCGACAGATTTTGGCGTCGGCGACACCGTGCGGGTCCACACCAAGGTGATCGAAGGCGACAAGGAACGCATCCAGATTTTTTCCGGCGTCGTCATTGGCCGCCGGGGGCACGGATTGAATTCCACCTTCACCGTCCGGCGCATCAGCTACGGCGAAGGCGTGGAGCGCATCTTCCCGGTCCATTCGCCCCGCATTGACAAGGTCGAGATCGAGCGCAAAGGCTCCGTCCGCCGCGCCAAACTCACTTACCTGCGCCAGCGCATCGGCAAAGGCGCCACTCTTGTCAAGGAGAAAGAAGGCCGCGTCGCGGCGTCTCCGGCCCCCGCGCCGGCGCCGGCGGCCGCCCCCGCTCCTGCAACCGCGGACGCCGCGGTCGAGGCAAAATAGAATACGATTTACCATTGGCCAGGCGAAGGGCATATTGAGCGGTGTCTGCTCTAAGTCGGATTCTCTGGCGTGTGACGTGCCTGGCGACCGTCCTGGGCGCGTTGCTGCCCACCCCGGCCCGCGCGGCCAATACGCGCGTTCGCCTGCTGTTCTCCGCCGACGCGGCGCGGCCGGGTGACACCATCTGGGCCGGGTTGCAGATGGACATGGCGCCTTCCTGGCACACCTATTGGCGCAACGGGGGCGACGCCGGCGCGCCAACCACCATCGAATGGAGCCTTCCCCGGGGAGTTTCCGCCGGCGACATTCAGTGGCCGGTCCCAGCCAAGCGGGTGGACCAGTTTGGCGACACGGCTCTTGTCACTTATATTTATTCAAACCAGACCGTCCTCCTGACGCCCCTGACACTGGGCAGGGATTTGCGGCCCGGCCCGCTCACCCTCAAAGCCACCGCGCACTGGATGGAATGCTCGGAACAATGTGTCATGGCCCAGGCCGCCGTGTTGGCGACGCTGACCATCGGGGAGGAAACCAAACAGTCCTCCAACGCCGCCTTCCTGGACCAATGGCGGCGAAAAGTCCCGGCGCGCGCCGGGGCCGGAGCCGCCACGGCGTTCTGGGAAAGCACACGAATCCAGACCAATGGGCGGCCGGTGATAATTGAGCGGCATGCCAACCTGCCAGACACGGATTTCTTCCCCTATGCCCACACCAATTTCGACGTCTCCGGCGCGACCGAAACACTCGGCGCCGGGGACGGCGCGCGCTTGCGCAAAATCGTCAAAACTAATGACGGCGGCTGGCCCTCCCGCCTCGACGGAATCCTGGTGGACGGCGCGGGAACGGTTGGAGTGGAGGTTGATTTGGAAATCCAGCCGCCGCGCAAGGCGGCCGCGCCCGGCTCGCTGGCGCCAATGCTGTTGCTCGCTTTTTTGGGCGGACTCATTTTGAACGTCATGCCGTGCGTTCTGCCGGTCATCGCGCTGAAAGTGCTTGGCTTTGTCAAGGAATCAGCCGAAACCCCCGCGCGCGTGCGGAAACTGGGACTGGTTTATGGGTTGGGCGTCATGGCGTCGTTTCTGATTTTGGCGGGGCTGGCCATCAGCGTGCGGGAAGCCGGCGGGGTGGCCAATTGGGGCGACGCTTTCCGCTATCCGCAAGTCCAGGTCGCGCTGACGGTGCTAATGACGCTGATTGCGCTGAACCTTTTCGGTGTTTTCGAGATCACTTTAAGCGCGCGCGCCGCCGGCGCGGCCAGCGAACTGGCCTCGCGGCCGGGCTACCCCGGGGCATTTTTCAATGGTGTGGTGGCTACGGTCCTGGCGACACCTTGCACCGCCCCGTTTCTGGGGGTGGCACTGGCGTTTGCCTTCACTCAACCGGCCCCGATGATCGGGCTGGTCTTTGCGGCGGCGGGCGCCGGTTTTGCGTTTCCCTTTGTCGTGCTGTGCGCGCAGCCGGGTTGGTTGAAGCTGCTCCCGCGTCCCGGCGAGTGGATGGAGAAATTCAAGATTGCCATGGGCTTTCCGATGCTCGGCGCCGCCGTGTGGCTGATGTGGCTCTCGGCCAGCGGACAGGAAGGCGTGCTGTGGCTCGGTCTTTTTCTGGTCGTGCTGGCGCTGGCCGCATGGATTTGGGGGGATTTTGTCCAACGCGGCCGGCGGCGCAAGGCTCTGGCGGCGTTGATTTGCCTGGCCCTGGTCGCAGTTGATTTTCTGGTCCTGCTGCAAAGCAGACCGGACAAGGACGCCATCGTCTGGAACGTCTGGAGTCCGGAAGCGGTGGCGGCGGCGCAGCGGGAGGGCCATCCGGTGTTGGTGGATTTCACGGCCAAAAGCTGCCTGACCTGTCAAGTCAATAAAATAACAAGCCTGGAAATCGGGGCCACGCGCGCCAAACTGCGGCGGATCGGGGCCGTTGCTCTCGTGGGCGATTTCACGCGGCAGGACCCGGCCATCGCCGCGGAATTGGAGCGCTTCCACAGGGCTGGGGTGCCGCTGGTCCTGGTTTATTCCAAGCACGCGGCCAAGCCGCCGGAGGTTCTGCCGGTGATCCTGACGCCCTCGCTGGTGCTCCACGCGCTGGCGGAGGCGGCGCGCTGACATTTCTAATTTGATATTCCACAGTCCAAACCTACACTTCCCGCCATGGCAGACACATTAAATCGACCCCTGGTGGGAATCATCATGGGCAGCCAATCGGATTGGGAGACGATGAAGCACGCGGCCGGGCAATTGGCCGAGTTGGAAATCCCCTGCGAGGTGCAGGTCATTTCCGCCCACCGCACCCCGGATTTGTTGTTTGATTGGGCATCCACCGCGGCGTCGCGCGGCTTGGAGGTCATCATCGCCGGGGCGGGCGGCGCGGCGCATCTGGCCGGAGTGACAGCGGCCAAAACGTGCCTGCCGGTGCTGGGTGTGCCGATGGAATCCAAATCGTTGCACGGGATGGACTCTTTGCTTTCCATGGTGCAGATGCCCGGGGGCGTGCCGGTGGGCACTCTGGCCATCGGCAAACCGGGCGCGATCAACGCCGCCTTGCTGGCCGCCGCCATCCTCGGCAACAAACATCCGCAATACCGCCGCGCCTACGAGGAGTTCCGCAAAAAACAGACCGAAAAGGGCCTCGCCAATCGCAACGTCAAGTAATCAGCGCACCAACCCCAATTCCACCGCCATCGCCTTCTCCGCCTTCAATTCGTCCACGCTGCCCGTGATTTTGCTCCGCGCGAATTCGTTCAACTCCAGTCCCGGAACGATCTGGAGCGTCTGGCCGTCGCTGCGCACGGGGAAGGAACAAATCAGGCCCTTGTCGATCCCGTAGCTGCCGTCCGAGCAGACACACACGCTGTGCCAATCGCCGGCTGGCGTCGGCGAGAGGATCGATTTGACGCTGTCCAAAGCGGCATTGGCGGCGCTGGCGGCGCTGCTGGCTTTGCGGGCGTTGAGCACCGACGTGCCGCGTTGGGCCACAGCCGTGACAAACTGTGTCTTGAGCCAGTTCTCGTCGCCGATGACGCTGGTGACCGGCTGGCCGTTGATTTTGGCGTGATAAAAATCGGGAAACATCGTCGGGCTGTGATTGCCCCAAACCGCCAAGTTGGAGACGGCCGCAACGTCCGCGCCGGCCTTCTTGGCCAGTTGCGCCTTGGAGCGGTTTTCGTCCAGTCGCGTCATGGCGAACCAGCGGCTGGCGGGAATAGCCGGAGCACTATGCATGGCGATGAGGCAATTGGTGTTGCAGGGATTGCCGATAACGTGGATGCGGAGGTCGGGCGCGGCGTGCTTTTGCAGCGCCTGCCCCTGTCCGGTGAAGATTTTGCCGTTGATGGCCAGCAGGTCCTTGCGTTCCATGCCCTGTTTGCGGGGGACGCTGCCAATCAGCAAAGCCCAGTTGATGTCGCGAAAGCCCTCGGCCAGGTCGGCGGTCGCGACTATCCCATGCAACACAGCGCAAGCACTATCCTCCAATTCCATAATCACGCCCTGCAGGGCGGGCATGGCCTCTGGAATATCAACCAGATGCAGGATGACCGGCTGATCGGGTCCGAACAACTCACCCGAGGCGATACGAAACAGGATGGAATAACCAATGGCGCCGGCCGCGCCGGTCACCGCAACACGAATGGGCGTCTTTCTCATAATTCACCTTGAATTAAGCCCGACGCGGCGGCTGAGGCAAGCGCAATTGGGTGCTTTGCCAGCCGCCACTTTCCCTTTCACTTTCCCACGGATTCGCCTATTACGTGGCGGATGAGCATCTTGGCCCTCAACGCGGGTTCGAGCAGTCTCAAGTTTGGACTCTTTAGCGCCGACACTTGCGAACGCCTGTTGGCCGGCGAAATTGACTGGGCAAGCGGCGATCGTCAGAAAGCCCAGTTGGTCGTGCAACCGCGGAATGGCGCCGTGGTGCGCTCCCAGTTTCCGGTGCCTGACATTTCGACGGCGGCCTCCTGCGCCATACAGGCAGTCCTCGGCTCTGCTCTGTCCGCCACAAACGCGGCACCCATCATCCAAGCGGTGGGCCATAGGGTCGTTCACGGAGGAACAGAGCTTCAATCGAGCGTTTTGATTGACGATAAAGTCAAGGCCACGATCGCCCGCTTGGCCGATCTTGCCCCTCTGCACAATCCGCCGGCTTTGGAAGCTATTGAAGCAGCGCGAACAGCGTTGCCTGGCACACCGGAAGTGGCCGTCTTCGACACCACATTCTATGCCCAACTCCCACCCAAGGCATACCTCTTTCCCGTGCCGTATGACTGGTATCAGAATTTGGGGATACGGCGGTTTGGTTTTCACGGCATTAGCCATGCCTATTGCGCCGGCCGCGCGGCTGAACTGATGGGACGCGATCTTGCCCAACTGCGCATCATCACCTGTCATCTGGGGGGCGGTTGTTCCGCCACTGCCATTCAGGGTGGAGTCCCAGTCGCCACGACTTCCGGTTTCACCCCGCTGGCGGGCTTGATGATGGGAACCAGGTGCGGTTCGATTGACCCGGGCATTTTGCTCCAACTTCAGCGCCAACAAGGCATGACCCACAAGGAACTGAGCCGCGCGCTGAATCATTTTTCGGGATTATTGGGCATTTCGGGCGTGTCGGCCGATCTGGCCCAAATCGAGGTGGCCGCGGCCCAGGGGAACAAGCGCGCCCGTCTGGCCTTTGATATGTTTGCCGATCAAGTGCGATCTTCCATCGGCGCCCTTGCCACGACCCTGGGCGGTGTGGATGTCCTCGCGTTCACCGACCGCATTGGCGAGCATTCCGCCGCTCTGCGGGCGGCCGCGTGCCAAGGGTTGCAGTTCATGGGGATTCGACTTGACCCCGAGCGCAACGCGAGAGCGCGGCCCGACGCGGACATTGCCACTGCCGACTCGCCCGCGCGAATCCTTGTCATCCACACAGAGGAGGAACTGATGGTTGCCCGGGAGGCCCGGCGCGTGGCGGGTCGCGAGCGCGAAAGAATATGAATACGATCATTGGTCAGGTTTTGTTGGAACAAACCGCGAACGAATTGCTCACAGACAGGTCAGATGGTGCCTTCCACAACAGCCGTTTTTCGTCACGAAATTGTTACATTGCCGACTGTGGTCAATCGTCGTGCAATCGGCTTTAATGGTTGGAATGGAACATTTGTTTGGCTCGCTCAGTACGGCGCAACTTTTCTGTCTCTTGCTGGCGCTGTCGTTGGCGCTGGGGTTTGAATTTGTCAACGGTTTTCACGACACGGCCAATGCGGTGGCTACGGTTATTTACACCCACAGTCTGAGGCCGTGGATCGCCGTGGTTTGGTCGGGGATGTGGAATTTGATCGGCGTGCTGACTTCGGCGGGGGCGGTCGCGTTCGGGATCATTAGTTTGCTCCCCGTTGAACTGGTCATGAACGTCGGTTCGGCGGCGGGATTTGCGATGGTTTTTTCATTGCTGATTTCGGCCATCGTCTGGAACTTGGGCACGTGGTATTTGGGGTTGCCGGCATCCAGCTCCCATACTTTGATCGGTTCGATCATGGGCGTCGGGCTGATGAATTCGCTGATGAACTCGGGGAGCCTTCTTGGCGGAATAAACTGGGGCAAAGCCAAGGAGGTCGGTTTGTCTTTGCTCATCTCGCCCGTCGTTGGCTTCGCCTGCACTGCCATTCTTTTCCTGCTCATTAAGGCGCTGGTCCACAAGCCGGAGCTTTATTGCGAACCGGATCCGAAAAAGGCCCCGCCGTTGTGGATTCGCGGCATACTTTGCATTACTTGCACCGGAGTCAGTTACGCGCACGGTTCCAACGACGGCCAAAAGGGGATGGGGTTGCTGATGCTCATCCTGGTCGGGATTGTGCCTGGAATGTATGCGCTCGATCTTTCGATCCAGGCCGATTCGATCGGACAATTAACCGAGATGTCCCAAAGCGCCGCAGTCATTCTCGAAAAGCATGTCAGCGGTTTGCCTCTGCAAAAGGAGTTGGCGGACAAGACACTTGGCGCTTATCTCAAGGCTGGCGGCGCTTTTTCAGAGAATGTCTTAACCGCGCTGGCCGGAGAGAACGCCCAAATCGCGACCGCTCTTGCCCATCACAAATCGCTGGCCGAGGTGCCGGAAAATCAGCGAAGTCAATTGCGCACGACGATTTATTTCACGGCGGAGACTATCGGCAAGTTGAGCAAGAGTCATCAACTGTCCGACACCGAAACCGGCGCGCTCACGAACTACAAAACGGCGCTCGACAAGACTACCAAATTCATTCCGGTGTGGGTGAAGTTCGCGGTGGCCATCGCTCTGGGCCTCGGCACGATGATCGGTTGGAAACGCATCGTCGTGACTGTCGGCGAAAAAATCGGCAAGAGTCATTTGACCTACGCGCAAGGGGCTTCCGCCGAAATGGTCGCGATGATCACCATCGGCTTGGCGGACCGATACGGTTTGCCGGTCAGCACGACGCACGTGCTTTCTTCCGGCGTGGCGGGCGCGATGGCCGCGAACAAATCCGGCCTGCAAATGGCAACCTTGCGGAACTTGCTGCTCGCCTGGGTGCTCACGTTGCCGGTGTGCATCTTTCTTGGCGCCACATTCTTCGCCGGCGGACTGCTGCTGATTTCGCATGCGTTTGGCCTGCGTTAAGAGCTTACCCTGGAAGTTTGGTACTCGTTTGACATGCGGCTGGCGGCGCCCATATTTGGCGGATGAATTTTCGCGTGTTTGCAATCGGTTTCGCTTGTCTTTGGCTCGCCGAGGCGGGCCTGTTTGGGGCGGGCCTCTCTGATCGGGAGCAGCAATGGCTTCGGGCGGCGGAGCGGCACGAGCGGGGGGGATGGGTTTATTTGCACGTCGAGGGCGGGCCGCGGGAGCGGGGGTTCCAGCACGGCTACCTGCTGGGGAAGGAAATCACCGAATGCCTTCGGGTGGTGGAGGCGCATTGGCGCCACGACAGCAGCATGGAGTGGTCCTGGCTGGTCGCGCACACCAAGGGGTTCATCGAGCCGGCGATCGACGCGGAGAACCGCGCGGAATTGCAGGGGATCGTGGAAGGGATGGAGGCCGCGGGCTGCGCAACGAGCTACGACGAGATTGTGAGCTATAACGCCGAGTTGGAGCTGGAGGGGTATTGGTGGCCGCTGGCGTCCAGAAAACTCACCGAAAACTTTGACGTGGTGACGAAACCCAGGCAATCCTGCTCGTCGTTTATCGCCACGGGCCGGATGACGCGGGATGGGGGCGTTGTTCTGGGACATAACACGATGGGCGACTACATCGAAGCGGTGGCGAATGTGATCATCGACATCAAGCCCAGCGGAGGCCATCGGATTCTTATGCAGACGCAGCCGGGGTGGATCCACAGCGGCACCGATTTCTTCATCACCGACGCGGGTGTGGTTGGCTCGGAAACGACCATAGGAGGGTTCCGGCATTTTTCGGAGAAGGGGGTGCCGGAGTTTGCCCGGATGCGCCGGGCGACGCAGGACGCGGGGAACATCGAGCAATGGTGCGCGATCATGAAGAAAGGCAACAATGGCGGCTATGCGAACGCGTGGCTATTGGGGGATGTCAACACGGGCGAGATCGCCCGCCTTGAACTGGGCCTGCGCTACACCGGTTTTCAGCGGACCAACGACGGCTTTTTCGTCGGATCCAACATTGCCGAGGACCCGCACATCCTGCGGCTGGAAACGGACACCAAAGACGACGATATCCGGCTCTCGGATGTCGCCCGGCGGGTGCGGTGGAAACAATTGATGAAAGAGAACGCGGGCAAGATCGATTTGGAATTGGGCAAGAAAATGGAAGGGGACTGCTATGATACCTTCCTCAATAAGGAATGCCCGGACAGCCGGACGCTGTCGGGACACTTTGAACTGGAAGGCGAAAGAGCGGCGCCGATGGGCGGGGAGGTTCCGTTCCACCCCTCCGGCTCGTTCGACGCCAAGGTGGTGGATTCGCGCATGGCCAAAGCGATGAGTTTCGCGGCGCGGTGGGGCTCGGCCGACGGGACTTCATTCGACGCGCCGGCGTTTCTGGCGGCGCACCCGCAATTCGATTGGCAGGAGGGGTGCCTCAGAAGCCGCCCGGCCGAACCGTGGGTCGAATTCAAATCGGGTGAAGGGCCTTAAAACGGAGGTGTCCGAATTGATCGGGATGCCCAATTGACGCGTCGCAAGGCCGTGAAGTTATTGTTGTTTCAAGTGAAAGAATAAACTTCCCGCCGACGGTGTGATGGTGATGAAATTATTGGTCCCGTCATTGGTAATACCGCCGATCGGCGTCCAATTGGTCGTGGTCAAATCCGAATTTTGCCGCAAAGTCCAGCCGGTCACGGAAGCGGGCCATGAGATTTTCAGGCTGTTGCCTGAATGGGCGACGGCCAACGGGGGCGTTGGAAGGGGAGTGGGGCCAGATTGGAGTGGGTTTGCGAGCCGACCCAAGAAGAGGATGCTGCCCGTTTGGGTGTCGCGAATGAAAAAGATGAACGGATGATCAGCCCGGAAGACGGGGGGACGAAAAACCACGGTAGGAAACACAGTCACGACGGTTGCGGCGGCGGCTTCGGTTCCTGCTTCGTTAACTTGGGCCCATGCTTTGTGCAAGACTTGAGAAATGTAGAGATCATCCGCCCCGTCGATCCCGGAGAAGTCTGCTACATAAGGCGTGAAGGCATCCGGCATACCCATTTGAGCCAGGGTTGGACCGAGATTGAAGTAAGACTCCAGAGTAAACCTTGGCAGAAGGACTTCGATGTACCACGGGGTCATTTGCGCGAGCACGCCGGAAAGAAACGCGGGGGAAAGCTGCTGCTCCAGTTGCCGCCAGCCATCGATTTGCGTGGGCAGCAGTATCACCATCGAAAGCTGGTTGCTGGCGTAGGGCAGCTCAATCGCCTGAAAATCGGCAGTCACCATGTAATTGAACATCATAGCGTTGGTGACGCCGAAAGCCGGCGTGGGCAGATCCATCAGCGGCGCCTCGACTTGACTTGTGCTGGAGAGGAAGAACGGCTGGGTCGTAGTATTGCTTACCGCAAAGGCCTCGGTCCAGACGCCCAGGAAGTATATGGCATTCGCCAAAACCAGCACGGTATCGGAGTTTATGCTGCCAGGCGGCACAATATTCTGGATTCTGTTATGGGTCTCTTGCGCCACCCAGTCGTTGATTTCCTGCGTCGCGGCAGCCGCCTCGGTGGCGAAGTCAGCCTGGTTGACGCTGGCCTGATATTGGTCGGTGGCGGTTTCCAGAAAGGCGGGCAGGAAAGAAAGACCTTCCTGGGTCCACAGAGCATTGGCGATGTTTAGCTCGATGGCGTTGGTCTGCTGGGTTGCGTCGAGTTCGGTCTGGAGATCTCCGAAGAGAGAAGCGAATTGTTGCTGATTGGTGCCGAAGCCCAGGACTTGGGACATTTGCGCCTCCGTATTGCCGGCCGCGCCCGCGTACGTCATCGCCAGGCACGTCGAGATGCTGTACGGGGAGAAGAAAATGTTGCCGTCGTTGGTCGCCAGTTGCTCATAGAGGTTCAGGGCAAAAGCCGTGTTGCTGTCAACGAGGGATTGGAGTTGAGCTGTGACCGCCGTTGGCCTGAGCAGAAGAACGCACCCCAACAGGGCCAAAAGACCTGCTTTTAAATAGTGTTTGCGGTGGTGGCTTTTAAATGGAGTCAGCATCGAATCAAGAAAGAGAAGGTTCTTGTTTTTCATAATCACCTTTGAATAAGCGCAAAGCGGTAAAGTTATTGTTGTTTCAAGTGAAAGAATAAACTCCCCGATGACGGTGTGATGGTGATGAAATTATTGGTCCCGTCATTGGTAATACCGGCGATCGGAGTCCAATCGGTCGTGGTCAAATCCGAATTTTGCTGCAATGTCAAGCCCGCCATGGAAATCGGCCAGGAGATTTTCAGACTGTTGCCTGAATGCGCGACGGCCAACGGGGGCGTCGGCGCGGGAGCAGGGCCAGACTGGATTGGGTTCGCAAGGCGGCCCAAGAAGAGGATGCTGCCCGTTTGGGTGTCGCGAATGAAAAAGATGAACGGATGATCAGCCCGGAAGACGGGGGGACGAAAGACCACGGTAGGAAGACCGATAATCACGACCGTTGCGGCGGCGGCTTCGGTGCCTGCTTCGTTCACTTGCCCCCATGCTTTATGCAAGACTTTAGAAATGAAGAGATCATTGGTCCCGTCTATGCCGGAAAAGTCCGCTACGCCCCGCGTGAAGGCATCGGGCATGCCCATTTGAGCCAGGGTTGAACCGAGATCGAATGAAGACGCCAGAGTGAAGCTTGGCAGAAAGATTTCGATGTAAATCGGCGTCATTTGCGCGAGCACGGCGGAAAGAAACGCGGGGGAAAGCTGCTGCTCCAGTTGCCACCAGCCATCGATTTGCGTGGGCAGCAGAATCACCATCGAAAGCTGGTTGCTGGCGTAGGGCAGCTCAATCGCCTGAAAATCGTTGGTCACCATGTAGTTGAACATCATACCGTTGGTGTCCTCGATGCTCGGCGCGGGCAGATGCATCAGCGGCGCTTCCACTAGAGTTGTGCTGGAGAGGAAGAACGGCTGGGTCGTAGTATTGCTTACCGCAAAGGCCTCGGTCCAGACGCCCAGGAAGTATATGGCGTTGGCCAGAACCAGGCGGGTTTTGGCGTTTATGGCGCCAGGCGACAAAATATTTTGGATTTTGTCCTGAGTTTCTTGAGCCACCCAGTCGTTGATTTCCTGTGTGGCGGCAGCCGCCTCGGTGATGAAGTCGGCCTGGTTGACGCTGGCCTGGTATTGGTTGGTGGCGGTTTCCAGAAACGCGGGCACGAAAGGAAAACCTTCTTGGGTCCACAGAGCATTGGCGATGTTTAGCTCGATGGCGTTCGTCTCCTGGGTTGCGTTGAGCTCGGTCTGGAGTTCTCCGAAGAGCGAAGCGAATTGTTGCTGATTGGTGCTGAAGCCCAGGACTTGGGACATTTGCGTCTCGGTATCGCCGCTCGCGCCCGCGTACGTCATCCCCAGGCATGTCGAGATGCTGTACGGGGAGAAGAAAATGTTGCCGTCGTTGGTCGCGAGTTGTTCGTAGAGGTTCAGGGCAAAGGCTGTGTTGCTGTCAACGAGGGATTGGAATTGAGCGGTTGCCGCCCCCGGCCTGAGCAGAAGAACGCACCCCAGCAGGGCCAACAGGCTTGGTTTTAAACAGTGTCCTCGGTGGTGGCTTTTGAACGGAGTCAGCATCGAATCAAGAAAAAGAAGGATTTTGTTTTTCATAATCCGCCCTTGAACAAATGGCTACAGGGTTAATACGAAGCGATTGGTTTGAAAACCATCCGTGTGATAAGCGCCGGGTGGCTTGGCAAGCGCCGCCATCCCAACCGATGTCACGAAGACCGTGTTCATAAATTTCGGCAAAAGATCTCTGGAGCGGCGATATTAAGGAACCAGAGTTGCAATCCAACCCTAACGAAAAACTATGCACACGCCGCTCGTTCGGATCAAGCCAGAATTTGTGGAAAAATGCGAATGTAGAATTCCTGCAAACGCCAATAAGGCGTTCTTACATCGGTTTCGGACGGTAATTTCGACCGATTGGCTGGACGTTGGCACTGGGAGGAAGACTGGGTGCGCGCCGGGCGCTGGCACAGAAGCAGGAAAGCACTTGGGCAATTTGATCTGACTGCCCTGCCCCCCGTCGCGGTTAGCGCCGATCTCACTATTGTTGGCGCCTTTCTCGGTTACTGGTAACTGTTGAGCCATAATGGATATTACGGTCCAAAGGATCTCCGCGCCGCCTGCCGCATTCATGTTTAGATGCAAGCCCAGAGACTTTTTTCCGAATGGCGTCGGCGCAGCCATTGCGCACTTCAGCGCAACCATTGCGCATCTCCGTGGGTATATTGGGCGAGAAATCGAGCTTTTGCCGGGGAAAACACACGTCGAGCCGGTTGGCACGCCATCTGCCTACGTGTGGAACGGGTTATTAAACAAAGGTGCGTTATGAACGCCGCATTAGAGAAAGAGCAGCGAAATGAATGAGACCATAATGAATTATCCAGGATTCCAAAATCTGCCAAAGGGAATCAAGCAGATGCTGCTGATTTCCGAGGCACACTTTTTCGATCAACCTCTCTCTCATCCCAATGAGCAAAAGGGCATGGCCCAAGAGATGAGAACCAAGGGAGGTTTTCAAATTCTTATGACAAGCCTGTTAAAGAGCGGCAGGCGTTGCGTCGTGATGTCCACGCACGTTCTTCGTCACGCGAGCCGTTTGTGGGGCTCACGCGGTGTTGACTGTTCAATGGATCGCCCGTGTCACACAGTACTTTTGCCCAGTTGGTTTGACGCTGGGCAAGGAAAGGCGGATGATCCCATGCCATTGGCACAGAAAGAGGAGACAATGTGGGTTGACTCTTTTTGAGCTTTGATAATATCGGCCCGAATGCAGGGGGAGATTAGCCCAACTGGTAGAGGTCAATCGTTTCAACCCGGAGGCGGCGCAAACTGTTCTCCACCTCTGTGCGAATGGATTCAGGCCTGAGCGAATAGTCCACTTCGCCTTTCTGGTTCCAGATCATTCCGCATTTGGTGAAAACCAGGGGCCGCTCGTGCGGCCAATCGGCCAGAGCTTTGGCGACGATCTCTTCGGAGTGGCCCAAACCGTATGCCGCAGCCGTGTCGATCCAGTTAATGCCCAGTTCCAAAGCGCGATGGATCGCGGCGACGGAAGCGGCGTCGTCCTGCGCTCCCCAGCCAAATTTCCAGTTGCCGCCTATGGCCCAGGAGCCAAAGCCGATGGGAGTCAGGTGCAGATCGGAATTTCCAAGGGTTCTCGTTATCATGGCTCATAAAATGGGGTGCGGCAAAGAATGCGGGATTAGTCTGGTTGTCCGGGCCGGTTAGTTCTGCCGTAGGCTTCTTTGCCGTCCCCAAATTGTGCGGCCAATGGGTCGTCTGCTTCCAGAATCGCACCCGACTGGCCCCGTCTGGCACTTAACGTACTATGTGTCCTGGTAAATGCAACCAGAAAAGATCAACTAATTTGATGAATCAACTGCCCGCATTACCGGTCCAATGCTCGATCTCCCGGCGCTCCTTCTTCGTTGGGCGCCCGGAGCCTTTTGGGCGATAACCGGCCTGCCGGAAACCCGGTTGCCGTCGTTTCTCAAATTCCGAGGCCGGCGTTTGGTCTTCGGCAAATTCGCGGGCCGCCTGCGCCCCGACCCGCCGCTGGAGCAGTTGCAGGACCTTATACGTCCGGGTCAATTCGTCTTTGAGGACGACGATGATATCGTCGATTTTGACCTCGCGCGATGGTTTGACGGGCCGGCCGGCGATGCTGACGTGTCCACGGCGGCAGGCTTCGGAGGCGAGGCTGCGGGATTTGAAAACACGCACCGCCCACAGCCACTTGTCCAGCCGCACCGAAGGGGTCTCAGCCATGAACGGGAGACTACCACGCCGTCGCCGCGGAATTCCATCCTCAATCCCCAGAAATTCGTCCTTTCACTTTTGCGGCAGACGTGGTTAGCTGGCGGTCGATGAATGCTGGTCAGAGTATTTGGGACAGACTGTTCCAGTTGGTGCTGGTGTTGCTGGTCATCGCCGCCGTCCTGGGAATCTTCCTCTGGTACCAACCCGTCATTCAGGAAAATGAGCGGATGCGGGAGGAAAAACTGGCCCTGGACCGCCAGATTGAAAAGGAGAACGAAACGGCCCGCAAACTCGACGCCTCGCTGCGCGCCTTGCAAAATCCCGCCACCATCGAGCGCCTGGCGCGCGAACGCCTCAGCTACGCCAAACCGGGCGAAGACGTCATCCACTTCGACCCGCCCGCTGACGCCCTGACAGAATAGCCGCCAACGGCGGCTCAAACGGTCATGATTTCTTTTTCCTTCGCCGCCAGGTGCCCGTCCAGTTTGGCGATGTATTGGTCGGTCAGCTTTTGAATTTCCTTTTCCGCCACCTCCACCTGGTCTTCGGTCACCCCGCCCGCTTTGCCTTCTTTTTTGGCCGCTTCGATCGCATCGCGGCGGACGTGCCGGACGGCGACGCGGCCGTCCTCGGTCATTTTGCGAACGACCTTCACCATTTCGTGGCGGCGTTCCTCGCTTAATTCCGGCAGAACCAGCCGGATGATCTTGCCCTGCACGGCGGGGGTCACACCCAGGCTGCTCTTGAGAATGGCCTTCTCAATCGGATGCACCGTGGCGGCATCCCAGGGCTGGATGACCAGGACCCGCGGCTCCGGCGTGGTGATGCCGGCCAATTCCCGAATGCGCATGTGGGAGCCATAGACCTCGGCCATGATGTTTTCCACCAGCACCGGCGAGGCGCGGCCGGTGCGGATGCCCGCAAACTCGTTTTGCACGACCTGCTCGGTCTTGATCATCTTCTCTTCCGCTTCCAGGAGTATATCGTCCAGTGCCATAAACAGCCTTCAATGTTGAGGGTTCAATGTCATTAACTTGTCACCAGTGTTCCGACCGCCTGCCCCAGCACCACCCGCTTGAGATTGTGGGCCTTAAAGAAATCAAACACAATAATCGGCATTCTGTTGTCCATGCAAAGGGAAAAAGCCGTCGAGTCCATCACTTTCAATCGCTTCTGCAAGGCCTCCAGATACGTGATCCGCTCATAGCGTTTGGCGGCCGGATTGCCCGCCGGATCGCAGTCATAGACCCCATCCACCTTGGTCGCCTTGAGAACGACTTCGGCCCCGATTTCATTGGCCCGAAGCGCCGCCGCGGTGTCGGTGGAAAAATACGGATTGCCCGTGCCTCCCCCGAAAATCACCACGCGTCCCTTTTCCAGGTGCCGGACCGCGCGCCGGCGGATGAACGGCTCGGCCACTTGCGCCATGGCGATGGCGCTTTGCACGCGCGTGGCCACGCCCAACTTCTCCAGCGCGTCCTGCAATGCCAATGCGTTGATCACCGTGCCCAGCATCCCCATGTAATCCCCCGTCGCTCGCTCAATGACCCTCTCCCCGCCGGAGGCGCCGCGATAAATGTTGCCCCCGCCGGCGACGACCACCACTTGCACTCCCATTTCGCGGACCTCGGCGATCTGGCGCGCCATTTCGTGGACCGATGCGGGGTTGATGCCCATGCCTTGGATGCCGCCCAGGGCCTCGCCGCTGAATTTGAGAAGGACTCGCTGGTATTTGGGTTTCTGAGCTTTGTTCATTCGCGTGCCGCCTTTGTAACAATCCCCCGTTCAGTCGTCAATGCAGAGAGTGCCATTTTTGCGCGCAACCCTGTCACCCTCCATTTCATCCCCTCGTTGACACCCCACGGCCCCTCATGGTAATTTCCGGCCGGTTGATGTTATGAGCTTCTTCCTCAATCAACAAGTGCTGGTGCTCAACCGTCTGTGGCAGGCGGTCAATGTTTGCACCGCCCGCCGCGCGTTGACCCTCCTCTTCGAGGGCCACGCCCAAGTCGTTTTGAACGATGCCGACGGCGTCTTTCAAACCTTCAGCTTCAGCCAATGGCGCGATTTCTCCGCCCAGGAGCCGCACCCGGAAACCATCGCCACCGTCTCCTTTAAAATCCGCGTCCCCCGCGTCATCCTCCTGCTGATGTTCGACCGACTGCCCAAGAAGGAGGTCAAATTTACGCGGCACAACATTTTCGAGCGCGACCGCAACACTTGCCAGTACTGCGGTCAGACTTACGAGCGCAAGGACCTCAATCTCGACCACGTCATCCCGCGGGACCGCGGCGGGCCGACCAGTTGGGAAAACATTGTTTGCTCCTGCGTCCAGTGCAACACCCAGAAGGCCAACCGCACACCGCAGGAAGCGGGCATGCATTTGGTGCGCAAACCCAAACGGCCCAAGTGGCGCCCGTTCGTCCAGGTCAACCTGGGCATCCAGCACGACAGTTGGAAACATTTCCTTGACCTGGCCTATTGGAACGTCGAATTGGGCGAGGACACCGGTTAGCGGCCCAGCCTCACTCTTTCTTCGCCGCGCCTTGGCGGGCCGACTCGATCATCTCCCAGAACTTCGGGTTCTCCTGCAATGCCTCGTCTTCCCCTGTCGGCAGGCTGGAGCGGAAGAGGAAATCCTTCAGAGTGTTGCGGCTCAGGATGCGGTGGACGACGACCCCCAATTCATGGCGCTCGAAATAGACCCGGTAATCGCCCAGGCGAAAGCGGTGCAAGGTCTTGCCGGCGCGCTCCATTTTGCCGAAATGTTGCAAATCGCTCTTCATCAACTCCTGCGGCAACCCGCGGAATTCCCCCAAGATATGCAACTGCAACTCCCGCGGCATTTTCGCCAACTCCGCCGCGCTGGTCGGATTGAAGATGATCTGAAACTGCATCGGCCCAATCTATTGCTCCGCCCCCAAGCTGCAAAGCGCAAATTTCCGGGCGCTTTCCGCCAATTGCGCTTGAATAGACGTCACCTCCAACCCCACCATCTCCCCGCCGCATGAACTGGAGCGATCGTTTCGCCAAATGCACCGCGCTGATGAAACGCAGCGCCGTGCGCGAAGTGCTGCGCCTGACGGCGCGGCCGGACATGATCTCCTTTGCCGGCGGTCTGCCCGCCGCGGAATTGTTTCCCCTCGACCGCGTGCGAGAGGCCTCCGACGCCGTCCTGCGCAACAGCGGCCGCCAAGCCCTCCAATACGGCGAAACCGAGGGCCTGGCCCCGTTGCGCGACTGGATCGCCAGCCAATTCTCCCGCCCCCAATTTCAAGTGCAGCGCGAGAACATCTTGATCACCACCGGCTCCCAGCAGGCTCTCGACCTCATTGGCCGCGTGCTGCTGGATGAAGGCGACCGCGTCATCGTCGAAAACCCCACCTACCTGGCGCTCCTTTCGGCCTGGCGCCCCGTCGGCGTCCAGTTCCTGGCCGCCAGTTCCGACGCCGACGGACTGCGGACCGATGACCTCGCGCCCTTGCTGTCGCAGCGCCCCAGACTCATCTACCTGACCCCCAATTTTCAAAACCCGCAGGGAACCACGCTGACAGAGTCAAGACGAAAGGCTCTCATCGCCCTGGCGCGGGAGCACTCCGTCCCCATCGTCGAGGACAATCCCTACGGCGAACTGCGCTACAGCGGAACCGCGTTGCCGAACCTGCTGGAAATCGACGCCGCCGCCAACGCCGACCCGGAGCTTGACAGCCTGGTCATTTACACCGGCACCTTCTCAAAAGTCCTGATGCCCGGCTTGCGGGTCGGCTGGATCATCGCCGCCCGGCAATTGATCGACAAACTGGTCCAGGCCAAGCAGGGCGCCGACCTCCATACGTCCACCCTTTGCCAGCACCTGGCGCTGCAAATGTTGAACGACCGCGTTCTGGACGACTTCCTGCCCGTCTTGCGCCGCAATTACGGCGAGCGCCGGGACGTTATGCTTGACTCGTTGGAAAAGCATTTCCCCAAAGGGGCGACGTGGTTCCGTCCCGACGGGGGCATGTTTCTGCTTGCCTCGCTGCCGGACAGTGTGAACACCGCCGAGTTGCTGCCGGAAGCCCTTCGCCGCAACGTCGCTTTCGTGCCCGGCGAGGAGTTTCACTTGTATGGCCGGGGCAAAAACACCATGCGCCTGAACTTCTCCAGCGCCCCACCCGACCGAATCGAGATCGGCATCGAGCGCCTTGGCGACCTGCTGCGGGCCTTCGCCTGAGCCTCCCAGATCCCGCAGGGGATCCCACAGGGGTCAGACCATACTCTTGCACTATTTTGTTGTTGCCACCGGCTGTCTTTTGCGGCAGGATCGCACCATGCCGCGTCAAATGCGAATTGAGTACCCCGGCGCGATCTATCACGTCTTCAGCCGGGGCGACCGACGGAACGCCATCTTTTTTGACGACGCCGACCGCCATGATTTCATCAAGATCCTGGGGGAGGCCTGCCAGAAAACAGGCTTCCAGGTTCACGCCTATTGCCTGATGAAAAACCACTTTCATCTGGTGGTTGAGACGCCGGTAGGCAACCTGGTGGCGGGAATGCGCTGGCTGCTGAGCACCTATTCCAACCGTTTCAACCATCGCCACGGCCTGTGCGGCCACGTTTTCAGCGGGCGCTACAAGGCCCTGATTGTCGATGGCAGCTCCCCCGGCTATTTGCGAACTGTATGCGATTACACCCACCTCAATCCGGTCCGAGCCCGGGTGTTGCGGCCCCACAGCCGGCTGTCGAAGCATCCGTGGAGCAGTTTTGGACTGTATTTGACAAAGCCCAGGCACCGGCCGAAGTGGCTGCGGGTGGACCGCTTGCTTGGAGAGCATGGGATCGACAAGGACACCGACGCCGGGCGCCGCCAATTCGAACGGCGGATGGAAACGCGGCGGGCGGAGGAAGGGGACCCCAAACAATGGAAGGGGATGCGCCGGGGATGGTATCTGGGGCCGCCGCGATTCCACCAGGCCCTGTTGAAGCGGTTGCAGGGGCAGTTGGGACCCAGCCACTCGGGGACGATGCGCCGGCAAGCCAGCCGGGCTGCGGCGGAGGCGATTATCGCCCAGGAACTGCGGCGCTTGCGCTGGAGAGAGGCCGACCTGGGCCGGCGCGCCAAAACCGACGCCGCCAAAGTGGCGCTGGCCGCCCGGTTGCGGCGGGAGACGACCATGACCATTGGCGAGATCGCGCGGCGGCTGCGCATGGGGACGCGCAACACCTTGAGCGCCAAGCTCCACCAGTGGAGAAGGGCGCATCGATGAAAACGCTTGAAGGTGCTTGTCGTTCATAAAATCGCGAGAAAATAAAAAATAGTGTTTCGAGATTGATAAGGTTTGCTAATAAAAGCCCGTTCGTTTTAGGTGCAAGCGGCTCTGGCGCAATGGGTTGGGCATTATTGGGCGGTGGCGAGCATTTGGAAATAGAGTTGAAAAAAATGGGAATAGAGCGAATCGTTTCAAGGCACCGGGAGGAACAGGAACGGGTCGAATGGGAGATAAGGGAAGCGCATATAAACAGGGAAGATTACGATTAGGAGGGGGAAAGGGGATGGATTGGAAAGGGACAAAAAGGACCAAAGGGACGAAAGGGACCAAAATGAAACGAACGACGCTGGAGCTTGGAAGGCTTCCGCCTTCGCTAAAGCTACGGCGGACTAGCCGGTTGCGTGGGCCCGGCGAACGGCGCCGGGCGATGGACATGGTTGTCCTCACGCGCAGGAGTTGATCACATTTTCACCTACGCAAAAAACCGACTGGGGGAAAAAGCGCGGAATTTTTGGAGATTTTTTTTGAGCCAAAGATGGACTCAGGTGGACACCGATCAATCAACGGGGTATGATGGACGGTTGGGGGCTGTTTTCGGTTGCAAAACAGCAGTGTAATGTTTGTCCGATGAATGAATTTGTATCAATGGTGAGGACTGATACCGGCATGCATGACACCGGCATGCACCGGCATGTGACACCGGCACCGGCATGAATCTGCTTATCGGCCGGATTCGGGAGTTCGTCTTTGAGGGTGGATCTCGTGTTAACTTACGAGCAATCCTGTTGCTCGTGGGCAGTGTTGGAATGTTTACTGCGGTTGGCATCGGGTTTTTGGTCAAAGCGAGAGATCAGGCAAATTACGACAATTTCCTTCATACCGTGGCTTATTTGGATGCAGTCAAAGGTGCAGTAACCCTAGACCGTAAGCTTACTAACGGCTATCCGATTACTCTGCAGGACTTAGCCCCGTATTTGGGCAAGGAAGGAGCGCAAATAATCCTTTCCTGTGTAGTTAGCAAAGAAGGGACAAACGAGATGCTAAGATCGGTAAGCAACGATCCTTGGGTGTATATCCTCAATCCCGTCGGCACACCTACCAAAGGCCGGCTCCTCCACGGTATGGCCGGCCATCCGGCTGGAGCGGAAATCTCAGCACCATACGCCAATTTTATGTTGATCTTGCGTTACATTAACAACGCAAAAAGGTTCGCCGCGGGGGATCATCATTGGAGCAAAGGTTACCCGATTACGGTTGAGGATATTCCACAGTGGGCGAGTGAACTTACTAAATCGAACGACTACTATTTTATTCTCAATCCTGTCGGCCTACCCACCAAAGCCCACCTTCTGCGTCCTTTTGAGGGTCTTCCCGCTGGTACGGAGATTTCCTGGGAGAATCGATGAGGAGAGGCCGGACGGGTCCTTGTATTTTGCTGTTTTTGCGGTTCATTGAACCGGTATTTTCAGACGCTCAACCTGTCGCTTCAGCCGTTCCAGCCCTTTGTCCCCCCGGCGCTTGGCGTCGCCGACGGCGTGGCTCACGGTGGCCGGATGCCCCGTCCTGAGCCGTATTCTGGGCACAGATGAAGGGGGATTGACGCGGGTTTGCGCGAATGACGTGAATGCGTCATTGTGCGGGGCTTTGCGGCGGGACCAATCTCGTGCGGATTGCGCCATGAACGCCAGCCCCTCCGACATCAAAGCCGTCGTGTGGCTTATTGAGGATCATGCCGATTCCCGGCGCGTGCTGGCCCGGGTGCTCAACCGCAACCCGACCATGCAATGTCCGTGCGCCTCTGCCTCCTGCGAGGAGGCGTTGGCGGCACTCCGCTCCCAGCCGCCTCCAGATGTCATTCTGATGGGTGTCGACCTGCCGGGAATGAGCGGCATCGAGGGCATCGGTCCTCTCAAGGCGCTGGCGCCAGGGCTGCACATCATCATGCTCACGGTCTTTGACGATCAGGAGAAGGTCTTCCAAGCGAAGGGATGACGCGAATGCGTCATCGTTTTGAACCCGCGAGGGAGAGAGTGTCTATGGACGCGATTTGTTTGACTTAGCACGGCGGTGTGCTGTAATATGATGAATGCGGTTGCCGCCGTCGTGCCTATGCAAAACGAAAAGAATCGCGGAATGCTTCCTGCTGGTCTGAGCAAGCGGATGATGAAGCCGTGGGGAAGGTTGTTACGTCCAGACTGCGCGGGCGGATTCACGCTGATAGAATTGCTGGTGGTGATTGCGATCATCGCAATACTGGCGAGCCTGCTGCTGCCGGCGCTGGCGATGTCAAAGGACCAAGCCCAAGCGACCTTCTGCGGCAACAACCTGCGGCAGTTGATTGTCGCGACATTGAACTATGAGGACGATCAGAAAGCGCTGACGATCGGCTGGCCGCCCAACGTGGGCAGTGGGCTTTCGTACAACACCATCTGGTATCTGACCCTTGAGCCATATCTGGGGAGGAAGTTCACGACGTCGGACCAAACGAACAAGATCTTTATGTGCCCGTCCAGCCCGAATGGGGGCTACTTTGGGTACCTCACCTACGCTCAAAACAACTATATTAACGGCGACCAGGAGTCGCGGCTCATGTCCATGCGGAACATCCCGCACCCGTCCTGGACGACGATGTTCGGCGAGACTGACGGTTACGACGCGTGTCTGTATGCGGATAAAGACCCGTACGGGGGCAATGTGTGCTATCGCCATCTCGGCGGAAACGAACACAGCGTTTATTCACATGACATCGTTGAGGGCGACCTTGCGGGCCAGAAACCCAAATTCGGCCGGGCCAACCTTGTGTTCCTCGATGCCCACGTCCAACTGCGGCGCAACGCGCCGACAAATATATTTGACCCGAACACGCCTCTTGCAGCGTCTGAATAGGCCATGACATTTCTTTTGCTCCTGTCGGCGCTGGCTGTGGCCGGGGCCGGTGGCTGGATGAGCCGCCGTTGGCGGATTTGGGGACAGGCCATGATGGGGTTGGGGGGCCTGGGGTTGATCGGCGTGATTGCCTTGCAAGTCCGGCAGAACCTCCTGCCGCCGCAGCCCAGGATACCAGACCGCTGTGAGATGGCCGTCAGTTGGCGGCTGGCCAGTTGCCTGCTGGAAGACCTGGGCGGCCAGAGCGGGAGCGTTGTGCTGCTCTTTCCCCAGCGACGCGTCATGGACGCGGTCACGGCGCAAGGCTACGAAGACGGTTTCCTGCCGCCGTTGCGGCACGGACGCGGAGAGTTGCGCCTGAAAGCTTTTCGGATTGAAGGGGGAAGCGGTGAGGGCGGGCGCGGACTTTCGGCGTTCCAGCAGGCGCTGGCGAAAGCCGAAGGGGCGATGGCCATCGTTTCTTACGCGGGCGTGCCGGCGGGCATCGAAACTCTTTTTCCGGCCGGGCAATCGGAGGCCCCGCTGTTCTATGTGTACGACGCTGATGGAACGACCAATTGGCTTGGCGCGCTTAAAGAGGGGCGAATCCGGGCGGTAGTCCTGCCTCGGCCGGAAGTGGATTTTCGCGACCGGCAAGCAGCGGCGGGTACGCCGGAAACGATATTCGGGAAGTTTTTTGTCCTGGCGAGGGCGGAAAACGCGGATGAGGTGGCGGCCAGCCTCAAGGGCCGAAAGTGACCCTCCGGGACTGATCGTGCCAGTCGCGGGATTCATGATGTGACAGACGGCTCAGGGATAGGCGGCGCGGAGTTTTAGGACCACGCCTCTGAATCTCGACAGGGAAGGTGAGAGATCAATAAAATATGCGCTTGCTGAGAAGTCGGTAGCATAGACTACACGAGAGGCCAAGGGAATAGCCGCAAAAAAGCGCAAAAGGCACACAACCACAAGAACTTCTGGGCTTCTTGTGCCTCTTTGCGGTTATTTAATTTGTGTTCAATCCTACGGCCTCCTCTGTATGTTGGCTGACCCCTATGTCTCGATGGCGGGTTTGCTCTTACGATAGCTGCTGGGATGGGGGATTTCCTTGTAGTGTATGTGTGGTTTGGTCAGCAGCGGGAAAGGCTTGGACCGACGCTCGCGCAACCAAGGGATTTTGAACAGGAGCAAACGGAGATACACAGAGAAGGAAAAACTTTGTCGAAATTGCGCAGTTTCTTTGAATAGGGATATAGCATGATTTCCGGCGGCTCGGAATTGCCGGGCGCTTCTGTAAAGTCGAAAGCGGTGTCGGCGCTGCGCTCTGCCACCGCAGTCCATAAAAAAGGCGCGCAAAAAGGTGAATGCGCCTGGCGATGCGGCGGGGTGGCTGTTTGACTTGCGGGAGGGCGGGGGGCATGGGCATAGTCGGGGGCATGAAAACAATTCCTGGCATCGTATTGGGGCTGTGTCTGGGTGCGGCGGCGGTTGTGGCGCAGGAGAGCGGGGCGGCGGTTAACGCCACGCTCGTGGTCAAGGCCGGCGAACCCGGCGCGGTCATCAATCGCAACATTTACGGGCAGTTCTCGGAGCACCTGGGGCATTGCATTTATGAGGGGGTGTGGGTGGGGGAGGACAGCCCGATCCCGAACACGCGGGGCATCCGCAATGACGTTGTGGGTGCGCTGAAGAAGCTCAAGGTGCCGGTGCTGCGCTGGCCGGGCGGCTGTTTTGCCGACGAATATCATTGGAAGGACGGCATCGGGCCGCGGGACAAACGGCCGTCGATGATCAATACGCATTGGGGTGGAGTGGTGGAAAACAACGCGTTCGGCACGCATGAGTTCATGGATTTCTGCGAACAGATCGGCGCGCAGCCCTACATCTGCGGCAATGTCGGGAGCGGGTCGGTGCAGGAAATGATGGAATGGGCGGAGTACATCAGTTCGGAGGCGCAATCGCCGATGGCCAATCTGCGGCGGCAGAACGGGCGGGAGCAGCCGTGGAAGCTGCCCTATTTTGGAGTGGGCAATGAAAGCTGGGGCTGCGGGGGCGACATGACGCCGGAGTTCTACGCGGAGAATTTCCGGCGCTACAACACGTTCATCAAGAATTATCCCGGCAACCGGGTTTATCGCATCGCCTGCGGGGCCAACGGGGCGGATTACCACTGGACGGAGACGGTGATGTCCAACGCGGCGCGGTACATGAACGGACTGTCGCTGCACTATTACTGCGGGTCGGGGCGCGAGAGCCATTCGGCGACGGAGTTTGGGGAGGGGGATTGGATTTACCAATTGGCCAGCGCGGCGCGGATGGAGGAGATCATTACGCGACACTCGCAAATCATGGATCGCTATGACCGGGAAAAAAGGGTAGGAATGATCGTGGATGAGTGGGGAGCGTGGCACAACGTGGAACCGGGCACCAACCCCGGCTTTCTGTATCAGCAAAACACGCTGCGGGACGCGCTGGTGGCTGGGCTGACGCTGAACATATTCAACCACCACTGCGACCGAGTGCGGATGGCGAACATCGCCCAGTTGATCAACGTGCTGCAGGCGATGATCCTGACGGACAAGGAAAAAATGGTATTGACGCCGACCTACCACGTCTTCCAAATGTACTCGGTCCACCAGGATGCGATACTTCTGCCGACCGAGGTGGCTACGCCGGATTACCGGCACGGGGAGGACGCCATCCCGGCAGTGACGGCGTCGGCCTCGCGGGACAACGAGGGGAAGGTGCATATCTCGCTGACCAATGCCGATCCGCATCACCCGGTCAACCTGTCGTGCCTGTTGGACGGGATGACGGCGAAATCGGTTTCCGGGAGGATGCTGACGGCGCCGGCGATCAGTTCGCATAACACGTTTGACGCGCCCGACACGGTGCAACCGCGGGCGTTGGAGGGCGCGACGGTCGATGGAGGCAAGCTCTCGGTGACGCTGCCGGCCAAATCAGTTGTCGTGCTGGAAGTGCTGTGAAATAAAGTGGCGTGGAATTGAGTAAAACCTCTTGTAAAATAAAACCGATGTTCTGAGGCAGATTATGCGCGCGAAGGAACTCTTTGGCAGCAGCCGTCGCCATCGTTTGGAGCAAACTGTCTTTGTTTTCGCGGGTGCCGCGTGGCTGGTGCTGGCGGGGGCGGTTCCCAACGGCTTGGCGCAAAACGCGGCGCAGTTGATTTCAACTCGTTCCACCTCGATTCCCCTGCCCGCCGGGGGCAACAGCGACTCGGTGGATCCGCAAATCAGCCCGGACGGACGGTTCGTGCTCTTCAACAGCACGGCGGGGAATCTGGTCCCGAACTGCGGCGGCCAGTTGTGTTCACAGGTCTTCTTACGCGACCGTTTGAGCAATACGACGACGTTGGTGAGCGTCAATGTTAACGGGTTTGGCGGGAACGGCAATTCGAGCTATGGCGGGATGTCGCGGGACGGCCGCTACGTCGTGTTCGCCAGTGATGCCAGCGATTTGGTGGCCGGGGACACCAATGGGTTCAGCGACATTTTCGTGCGGGACATGGTGGCGGGGATTACGGTGCTGGCGAGCGTATCGAGCAGCGGCGTGGAGGGGAACGGCCCTTCCAGGCAACCGGTTATGACGCCGGATGGCCGGTATGTGGCGTTCATCAGCACCTCAACCAACCTTGCCAGCGGGAGCCGTGATAATCCTGACATTTTCCTGCGCGATGTGGCGGCGCAGACCACGGTGGCGATGAGCAGCGCGGGGACTGGTTCTCCGGCGACGGGGGCGATCATTTCCAGCCTCTCGATCACGACGAACGGGAGGTACGTGGCGTTTGTGAGCACGGCGCTGAATTTGGTTTCCGGCGTGACGCAATCCGGGGGTGAAGTGTACGTGCGCGACTTTGTGGGGGGCGGGATCATTTGGGCGAGCAGCAATGCCACGAGCACGGCGGCGGCGATATTCAAAACCGGGACTCCGGCATCCGAACATGCCGTCATCAGCGACGACGGGACATGGGTGGCCTTCAAGACGGGATCAAACTATTTGGCACGCCTGCCGGCGGTTATTTTCCAATATAACTGCGCCACGGCAGTCCTGACGACGATTTATACCAACGGGATTTACTCGATATACGGCGATGATGTTTATGGGCCGGAGATGACGCCGGACGGGCGATTCATTGTTTTCACGTCGGGAGAACAGGGAACGACCACCAATGGCAGCATCCGGCTTTGGGATTCCGAAACCGCCACTAATGCGCTGGTGAGCACGAATCTCAGCGGCGTCTATTCGACCAATACACTGGCCCAAGCGCCGGCGGTCACACCGGATGGGCGTTATGTGGTGTTCCTGAGCAACGCTGGGGATTTGACGAGGAATGCGGTTGCCAACGGGTCGCATATTTTCCGGTGCGACCTGCAATCGGGCGCCATGACGATGCTGGATGTCGATACCAATGGCGTTGGCTCGACCGATTTCACGGGGACGGTGCCAAGCGTCAGCACCAACGGGCAGTTTATCGCCTTTGGGGGACCGGATGGCGGACTGGTGCCGTTGGATATTAACGGCGCGAACGACGTGTTTGTGAGGGACGCGATCGGCGGCACGACGGAGATGGTCTCGCAACGCGACCCGTCGGTGCCGACACGATCGGGCGACAGAATTAGTTCAGAAGGGCCTCTTTCCATCAGTGGGGATGGACGGTGGGTGGCGTTTGCGAGTTATGCGAATGACTTGGTTACGAATGACACAAACAATGCGCGCGATATTTTTGTGTGCGATCGCTGGAGTGGAAGCAACACGCTGGTGAGCGTTGGGCAAAATGGAGGCGCCGCGCTGGGCGGAGACTCCATGACGCCGATGATCAGCACCAACGGGCAGTATGTGGTATTCGTCAGCGCGGCGACCAATTTGACGGCAGGCAACGTGATTACCAATCCCGGCACCTGCAATGTGTATCGCAGAGACCTGCAGGCACAGACAACGGTGCTGGTGAGTGTAAGCACCAACGGTGTGCTGGCGGGGAACAACGACTCGACCAGTCCAGTGATCAGCCAGGATGGCCGGTATGTGGCGTTTCTCAGCCAGGCGAACAATTTAGCGGCCGGGCTGACGGGAACCGAGAACACATTCTGGTATGACGTCAACGCGGGAACAAACCTGGCCCTGGGCGGAACGGCGGCGGCATTTGCCCCGACGATGAGCGCCAACGGACGTTATGTTGCTTATGCCAATGCGACGCAAGTGTTCGTCTGGGATACGCAGCAGGGATCGAACATTTACACTAACACCGCCAGCTCCGCGGCGATCAGCCCCGATGGGACACGCCTGCTTTACCAGAGCGGCACGACGATCAACGTCCGGGATTTGGTCAACGGAACCAACATGCTCACGGTCGCCGGCGCGCAGAAGATTCGAAGTCCCGGGGTCTGGAGCGGCGACGGGCGGTTTGTCGCGGTGGTCACATCGTCGGCCATTTCAGGATTGGACGGCAATAATACCAATGACGTTTATCTGGCCGATCTGCTTTCGCCGACGCAGATCCTGGCCAGCGTGAATTGGAGTATTACGGGCAGCGGCAATGCCGGCTCCGATTGGCCGGCGGTGAGTTGGGACGGGCGGTATGTGGTGTTCCGCAGCTTTTCCACCAACTTGGTGGCCGGACACACCGCCGCGCCAGACCTGTATCTTTATGACAGCGTCACTGGCACCAACAGCCTTCTGACGCTGGAGCAGCCGGCGTCGGACTGGATGCAGAGGCCCTCCAAACCGGTGATCAGCATGGATGTCAGTTCCGCGGTGTTTCAAAGCTTTGGCTCCGGACTGGGCTTTGGTCATGTCAGCGGATTGCAGGATGTGTTCGCCGCCCTGCTGCCGCCCGCCGCCAACGCGGACAGCGACGGCGACGGCATCCCGGACTGGTGGATGATCCAGTATTTTGGGCATCTCACCGGCCAGGCCTTCGACCAGTCGCTCGCGCAGGACGACCCGAACGGCACGGGCATGACGACTTTGCAGGATTATATTGCCGGCACCATCCCGACTGATCCCGACTCCGTCTTTGAGGCCTCGGTGACGCCGGCGGCCACATCGGGCGGGGACGTGACGCTGGTTTGGCAGGCAGTGGCGGGGCGGACGTATTCTGTACAGTACAAGGACAATCTGGAGGATCCCACCTGGCAGGCGTTGGGTGGCGCTCCAATCATTAACGGGAACCAAGGGCAATTCACCGTGCCGACCGATCAGGGGAGCCGCTATTATAGGATTGTGGTCGCGGCGCCGTGAGGCAGCGCCTCGAACGGCCGCCAGACTTGGGACCCTGTCGATTACCAATAGAAGTAAGGAGAACTGCTTGTCCTTGGCAGCATGTCTTTAAAGTTTCGCCACTCAACATGGCCGTCGAGCATGCCGATATTGCCGCCGAGAGGGACGGTTCCATTCAAATGAGCGCTGAGGTGAAATTTCCCATACCCACCTGGGACGCTCACCCAATTGTAAGTGACCATCGTGGAATAAAGAGAGGAGTTGCCGGTATTGTTGAGGGTCGCATCTGCCACGAGCGGGCGCGAGGCCGATTTGACCGGAAGGGGCTGAGTGGAACCAACGTAGGGGGGCGCTCGCTGTGCGGTTAAAGAGAGATTTAAGTTCGTGGCGAAAACACCCGCAAAATCCGCGGTGCTTGGGAGGGTGCTGGCATAACCGAGGACACTAAAGGAGGGGGGGGCAAAATTAAACAGATTAAGATCGTCCTGCTCAGTAAAACGCGGAGCAGTTCCCGGGCAATACAAGGAAATCCACTTGACGCCCGCATTTGTGACAAAGGAAACGACCGAAGACGCAGTGTCCCATGCCCAATCTCCGTACATATTGGATGGAAGATTGTCCCGGTTTTCGTTGCCATAGATTTGCAGGGCCGAGTCGTACTGCCGCAAATTGGCGGCGCACTGCGCGATGGTGGTTTTCTCGGTGCCGCGGCCCAGCGACGGAATGGCCAGGACCGCCAACAGCGCTAGAGCGGCCAGAATCACCAGAAGATCAACCCGCGTGAAAGCGGAGTCATCCGGCCGCGGATAGTTCAGTTTTTCCCGCGTATTCACTTCACTTCTCAAGAGAGCCTTGAGGAGATAACTGTGTGATGTTGGCTCCGCCAAAGCAAGCTCAATGTGTAGCTCAATGTGTAGATCTTGCGTTGGCAAAAACTGCTTTGACGGCGTCGAGATACGCCATGCCGTGAACCGTATCCGGCTCCAGATAGCTGCCTTCGGTCCATTCGTTCCAGCAATTCAAGTTGAGGATGCGCAGGCCGTTGGTTTCGGCGAGCAGGCGTTGCCTGGCCAGTTCCAGGGCGGCGCGGAAATTTTCCGGCGTGTTGTCCTTGATGGTGTTGGTAAACGGGTAGCCAAAATTGCCGTATTCCTGCGTCTGGTCGGCACGCGGGCTGGGGTCCCAGCCCATCGTTACGTTCGGGATGTAAGGCACGCCAAAACACGTCATCGCGTTTGACCAGTAGTTGAAATAGGCGTCGCGGACAAAATTATATTCCGTCTGCTGCTCCGGTAATGGCGCGTGATGAACCCAGACGTAGGACGTGACAGAATCAAAGCCGAGGTCGTGAACGAGTTTGACCGGGTCGGCCACGGTTTTTTCCGCGGGCAAAAGGGTTTGCCCCCACACAACCGCATTCAGGTGCAAGCCCGGCAGGCCGGCGGCAACGGCCTTGTCGCGAAACGCGTCCAACGCGATGCGCGTGGCTTCCACCGAGCCGAAGCTGGCAAGCAGATTGCCCAGGTCATAAAAAGAGAAATAGGGTTTGCCGTCAATGCGCCAGTAGTTCGTGCGGCTGAAATAATCCCTGATGAGATGGTCGCAGATTTTATCGAACGCGGCGGGCGTCACGCGTCCCGGATAAAGTGTCTTGCGTTGGTCACCGTGGTGATAGAGAAAAATGTCCTGCCAGTCATGGTTGGCCCACATAAAGGCGAACTTGAGCCGCGCATTGTTGGTCGCCCGCAAAAATCCGCGGTCAATCGGACGATCCAAAAATGGACCGTCGTTGTAATAATACCAGTCGAAGATGAAGGCGCTGATGTCGTGGTCGGCGGCGGCGTTGATTTTATTGGCCATGACCGCGGGATCGGATTCGTCCTGGTATCCCCACAAGGGGAGGTGCGGCTGCGGGTGTCCGGGAAATCGCGGCTTCGCATTCCTGACCAGTTCCCATTCCGACCAGTCCGCGCCTTTGGTCTTCACGTTGCGCGGGTCGCCGGGATGGTAATTGCCAAAATAATAGCTGACGACGGTGATGGGGCCGGTGGCGGAGCAGGCATTGGTGATGTCGGCTCCCAAAAGCCTGGTGGCGGCAGTCGCGACGGCCAGCAGCATGATTGTAAGGAAAAGAAGTCCGCCGGAGTGTTTGATAGGTTTCATTGTGCCGCTATCGCCGCCGCGCTAATACCTGACGGCAAAGTCGTAGGAGCCGGAGGCGACCTCGAAGACGGCGACGCCAGCGTCCATTTGCAGGAACTGGATTCCCGGCGCGCGGCTGGCGCGATGCCCGCCTTCCCGCACGTCCTTTTCTTGTTTGGCCGGCAGGCGGATGGTGGCGGTGGTGTTGGCGGGGATGGAAACTTTCACGCGCAACGTGGTCCCGTCTTTCTCCCAGTGAGTTTCAATGGGGCCGTGAATGCTGTCGTAGGTGGTGTCGGCGTAGGTCAGGCGGTCGTCGGGTTGCGGGGCGATGACGATGTGGTCGTAGGCCGGGAGAGCGGCGCGAATGCCCGCAATGTTTTCGACCATCCACTGATAGACGGCGCCAAAGGAGTAGTGGGCAAAGGAATTCATGCCGGGGTCCTGAAAGCCGTTGTTGGGCGTCCAGCCGTCCCAGCGTTCCCAAATACTGGTGGCGCCCTGCTTGATGGAGAATCCCCATGAGGGAAAGGTGTCGTTGTGAATCAAGCGGCTGGCGACGTCGTAGCGGCCGATTTGGGACAGGGTCAGCATGAGGCTTTTGGTGCCGATGAACCCTGTGGAGAGATGCCAGTCGCGTTTTTTTATGTTCTCGACCAGGCGTTGGGCGGCGAGCTTTTGCTTGTCGGCGTCGAGCAGGCCGAAGGAGAGAGCCAGCACGTAATCGGTCTGGGAGTCGCCCGTGATGCGGCCGTCATCGGCGACATAGGCGCGGTTGAAGGCGGCTTTGAGGCGCTGGAACAAATCATTATATTTGACGGCATCATCGGTTTTGCCGAGGACTTCAGCGATGCGGGCCATGAGATCGGTGCTGTGGGCGAAATAGGCGGTGCAGATGACTGTATTGGGAGTGTCGTCGTTGATATTGAGCCAATCGCCGAAACAATGGAATCTTTTTGGGGGGAGTAAATCGGCGGTGGAGCGGTTTTTACAGAAGTCAATGAAGCGGGCCATTGAGTCGTAGTGGCGTTCCAGAATCCGCTTGTCGCCATAGACCTGGTAAACGGTCCAGGGACAAATCACCCCGGCGTCGGCCCAGGCGGGTCCGCCGTCGTCGCCGGCGACTTTCAAGGGAGCGACCATGGGGAACTGGCCATCGGCGCGCTGGGCGTCCTGGACATCGACGAGCCATTTGGTGAAGAAGGCCTGAACGTCCTCATTCAAGGTGGCGGCGCGGATATAGACCTGGGCGTCGCCCGTCCAGCCCAGGCGCTCGTCGCGTTGAGGGCAATCGGTGGGAACATCAATGAAGTTGGCGCGTTGGGTCCAATAGATGTTTCTGGCCAGGCGATTGAGCATCGGGTCCGAGCAATCGAATGTGCTGGCATCGGTCGTGTCACTGCTGAGCGCCACGCCGGTGATGGTGTCCGGGGACGGCTGGGCGGGCAGTCCGGTGATTTCTACGTATTGAAAGCCATGGAAGGTGAAACGGGGTTCCCAGGTTTCGACGCCCCGTCCGCCGCAGATGTAGGTGTCCGTCGCGCGCGCGCTGCGCAGGTTGACAGTGTAGATGGTGCCGTCGGGATTCAAGCGTTCGGCGAAGCGAAGCGTGATTTTGCGGCCTGACGGGCCGGAACATTTCAAGCGGGCGACGCCGGCGAAATTCTGGCCGAGGTCAACGACGTAGATTCCCGGGCGGGGCTGGAAGATGTTCCTGGGATAGAGGAGCGCGAATTGGCGCACGGGCGGAGCGGGGTGGGCCTGGAGAAGAGGGTCCACTTCCGCGCCGGTGAGGACCGGGGACCACTGGTGATCGTCGAAGCGGGGTTGGTCCCAATTGTTGACGAGGCGCGCATCAAAGGACTCGCCCATCAGAAAATCGGCATCGCGGGTCGCGCCGGAGGAGGCTTTCCAATTCGGGCCGGTGGCAATGACGTTGCTGGAGCCGTCGGCGTAGTCGATTTGCAACTGGGCGCGGAAGCGTGGGTTTTTGCCGTAATGATCGCGCATCTGCCCGTAGCCGACAAATCCGCTGAACCAGCCGTCGGCGAGAATGGCGCCCAAGGCATTGGCGCCGTAGCGGAGGGATTTGGTGACATCATAAGCGCGGTAGTAAACGCGCTTGGAGTAGTCGGTCCAGCCCGGCGTAAAGCGGTCCTGGCTGACCAGTTGGCCGTTGAGGTGGACGTCGGCCAGGCCCAGCGCGGTGGCGTAAAGTGTGGCGCGCAGGAACGGTTTGGAGACAGTGAACTCGTTGCGCAAGTAGGACGGCGGCGGCAGGAACAGACGGGTGTATTTCAGATCACCCCAAGGCGCGCAGCCGGCGGGGCCAATGAGTTGAACGGGCGGCCATTCGGTTGGAGCGATCGCGCGATCGTGCCAGTTGGCGCCGGCCTTATTGGTGGCGCGCCAGGATTGGTCCGTCACCAATGTGTTGGTTTTGCCGTCCGCGGTTTCGACGGACAACTTGGCGATTAAACCGGCCGGGCCTGTGGCGGCGGCTTCGACGGAGACCTGGACGATGTTGGTGCCGGGCTTGATCAGGGAAGTCACATCCACCAGGCGTGCGTTGGTGGCATCGGTGGTGTGGAACAGTTCAACGGCGATGCCATTGAGATAGAAGGAGAGGCGGTCCTCCTGGGCCGCCACGAGCAATTGGGCTTTGTCGATTTTGGCGTCGGGTGGCAAATCCAAGGTGGTCATGAACATGCGCGAACCTTTGGGGACATTGGGAAAGGGATCACCGGCGAACCAGATCCATTGGGCGTTATCGAAGGGGGCGGGCAGGAGGGGTTGAACTCGCAATTGATCAAAGCCGATCCATTGGGCGAGCCAGTCGGAGGGCTGGAGCAAACCCATGGACCAGAAGGCGGGCTGGCTCCAGGGGGACGGTTTGCCCTCCTTGTCCCAAACGCGGACCTTCCAAAAGCAAAGCTGGCGCGAGACGAGCGGCGAGCCGTGATAGACGAGACAGATCGAGTTGCCGCCGGCAATCCGGCCGGTGTCCCACAAATCACCTTTGTCGCGGGCGAGGGTCTCTAGTGATCTGGCGACGAGCACCTGGCAGGCGGTCTGCGCTTGGCCGCGCCGCTGGGAGGAAAGCTGCCAGGAAAGGCGTGGCGCCGTTTCATCAATGCCCAGTGGGTCAACGCGGTATTCACAGCGCAGATTGGAGGGAACCATGTGTTGGGCGGCCATGCCAGAGAACGGGAAGGAGGCCATAACGAGCAGCAAAACGGGAGAGAAGTATTTTCTAATCATGCGAGCGAGTCCTGGGGCGCAGTCTGCCGGGGAAGACGCGCGGCGACAAGGAGAAAAAGGGAGGGGGGGAAGGCGCGGGCGCATCTGGATACTACCACGATGGGAACGCATATAGGTGGTGATGGGGATGTGGCTGGCGAGACGCCAGCCACGGCGACCGGGACGGTCGCGCTACCCCTAAAATGGTGGCAGTGTCAAGATGCGCCCGAAAGGCGCGGCAATTGCATTGGACATTGCGCGGCGCCGACACAAGAATTGGAGGATGCAGTGGCCGGCGGATTATCATATACATACGCCGCTCTGCCGGCACGCCCGGGGCGAGCCGGCGGAGTACGCGGCGCGCGCGCTGGCGGTGGGGTTGACGGAGATCGGTTTTTCCGACCATTCGCCCATGCGACGGGATGATTTTGATAATTGGCGCATGAGGCTGGACCAATTGGATGAGTACGTGGAGAAAGTCCGGAGGACGCAAAGGAGTTTTCCGGCGCTGGAGATCAAGCTGGGGCTGGAGGTGGATTACTTGCCGGGCCATGAGGAGTGGATCCGCCAATTGGCGGGGCGTCACCCGTGGGATTATTTCATCGGCTCCGTCCACTACGTTGCCGATGGGTGGGCGGTCGATAATCCGGAGGACATCGCGAAATGGAAGGAGCGCGACCCGTTGGAGGTGTGGTCGGTCTATTTCGAGCGGCTGGGGGAGGCGGCGGAATCGGGACTTTTTGAAATCATCGGGCACGCGGATTTGCCCAAGAAATTCAACATCCGGCCCAAGGAGGATTGCACGAAGCTCTACACACGATTTATGGAGCGGGCGGCGAAATCGAAGGTGGCGATCGAGTTGAATACGGCGGGACTGCGCAAGGATTGCCGGGAGATATACCCCAGCCGGGCGATAGTGGAGTTGGCGGCGCGCCACGAAGTTCCGATCACCTTTGGGTCGGACGCGCACGCGCCCGGGGAGGTGGGGAGCGATTTTGCGGCGGCGGTGGAACTGGCGCGCTCGGCCGGGTACACGCACTGGCGGCGGTTTGCGCTACGCCAGCGCAGCGAGGCGAGGCTTTGAAGAATTGAAAGGCATTCGAAGCGGCGCCGGCGGAACTTGAAATCTTTTGCGCACTGCGATATTTGAAGGGTGTATGCCGACATACGAATACGTTTGCACCAAATGCGGGCATCACTTTGAGAAGCTCCAGCGGATTACGGACAAGCCGTTGACGGTGTGTCCGCGGGAACTTTGCGCGCGAAAGAGGTGGGCCAAGGGCAAGGTCAAACGCGTGGTGAGCGCCGGCGGGGGGCTGATCTTCAAAGGCAGCGGATTCTACGCCACCGATTATCGGAGCGATAACTACAAGGCGAGCGCCAAGAAAGAGGCCGGCGCCGCCTCCAGCAGCGCATCCGAGGGCGCAAAAAAGGAGAGCAAGACCGGCGCGACCACCGGGGCCAAGGCGGGCGAATCGTCCTCCTCCTCCACCCCGGCTGGTTCGCCCCCCGCGAAGAGCTGACCTGTCAGCGAACTTCCAGCGCGCGGTCGATTTCGTGAATGGCGGCGCGAATGTGTTTGTGCTCGCGGCCGGCGCTCTTGTCAACGATATCGTCCAGGGCCTGCCTGGCTTCGCGGAGCCGCTCGTCGGACCACTTCTGGCGAGCGCCGCCATAGCCCTCGCCGTGCAAATCAAGCCCCATGAGGTCGCCGGCTTTTTTGATTTCCTTCAGCGCGGCGTCCTTGTGCCCGCGGTAATCGCGGTCGGCCTGTTCCAAGAGCCAGAAAGCGCGGCGCAGTTTGTGGCGTTTCTCCTCGGTCCAGGCCATCCGTTCGACGGGGGCCTGTTGCAAGACGGCGCCGTTGGAGTCGGGACTGGCGGGGGCCGAAATGGCATGAGCGCGCGAGATGCCGAGCGGCAAAACGGCCAGGAACGCCGCGGCCGAAACGAAGCTGGGCACTGACAATAATTTCATAGATTAAAAATCCAGTTGTTAAATGTTCCGGTTATCGGCGCCAAAGTATCCGGCGACGCCCGGTTGTCAAGCCAGCCGTGGGGTGATGGCGCGGGAGGGGGTGCATTTGACATTTTCGGGTTCCGCTCTTAATCGTAACCATGCTGATTGAGCGTTGTTTTTATGAGTGAGCCGTTTGACTGGCCGCTGGCGTTTGAGGCGGAGAATTTTCTGCGGGGGCGCATTTCCACGTTTTTGGAGCGCAATAGCTTTGCCCGGCGCGTTGCCGGACGAATGCGGGAGGAAACAGGGACGGATTTTTTCGAATGGATCGATCATCTGGTGCTTGGGCCCGAGGATGAGAAGCCGCTGCGCGAGTTCGGATTGACCCGCGCAGCCGTGGAAACCGCGAACGGCGAAACGGTGCTGTGTCATCCGCGCGCCACATTGCCGCGAGTCATGATCGCGCGGGGGGAGGGCGGGATGTCGGTTGCATTGCGGCCGGAGTCTGTGGCGGACCTTGTGGCGGCGCTTTCCCTGGACAGCCCAATTGAAGGGGCGCCGTATTCGCGGCTGCGGCGCGTGCTGGTGAGCGAGGGCAAGGGCACGCGGCTGGAGGCGCTGGAGCGAAACGGCTACGGCGGTTTTGTGCTGGCGCCGTTGGAGGCGTCCGATTTAAGGAATATCATTCAGGCCAGGGAGCTGTGGCGCACGCGGCGCCGCGATTGCGCCAGTGAAGCGGAAGGATTTAGCGCCGCCGCGGGGATTCTGGAGGAGGTCATCGGGCTGGTGGGGCCGGATTTGGCGTGTCAGTATTTTTTCGAGGAAGAGCGCCGGTATTGGGAGAGCCGCAACAGGGCGGCGCAAGTCCAGAAGCGGCGGCAGGACGGGCTGGGCCTGGGGTGGGGCAACCATGATCATCACACCTTTCGCAGTTCGCGGGAGCGGTTTGTCGATCTCATCGGGTTCTTGACAAGGCTCGGCTTTGAAAAGCGCGAGCGATTTTACGCGGGCGCGGAGGCGGGTTGGGGGGCGCAGGTATGCGAACAGGCGACGGTGGGAATTGTCGTTTTCGCGGACGTCGATCTGCAGCCGGAGGAAACGCGGATCGATTTTTCGGGCGCGCGCCTGGCGCCGGCGGCAAAACTTGGGACCGTTGGGCTGTGGGTTGGGCTGCATGGGGAGAGCCTGATGCATGCGGGGATGCATCATTTGGAGGCGCGGTTTGATTTCGAGCTGGCGCGCGCGCAATTGGAGCGGCAGGGGGTGCGGACAATGAAGCCGTTTTCAGATTTCGAGTTTTTGCGCCAGGCCTTTACGGAGGGGGAACGCTGGCCGGTGCGCGAGGAGAGGATTGACGGCCTCCTGCGCCAGGGATTGATTACCAAGGAACTAGGCGAGAGGTTTATGCGGGAAGGGGCGTTGGGGAGCCATTTGGAGAATTTGCAGCGGCGGGGCGGCTACAAGGGATTCAACCAAAACGCGGTCAGCGTGATCATCAGCGCGACAGATCCGCGCAAGAACCTGCAAGCGGCCTGAAAGCGGGTTTGGCGGCGGAGACAATTTCAAAATCAAGAAATCGAAGAAGAAACCGCTTGACAAAAGGCAAAAACCTTCTAGAGTGCGCGAGTCACCTAGAGGTTGTACGAGAACCTCAATAAACCGTTAATTACGCTGTAGTTATGAAAATTATTTCACTGCGCGCTTTCTTTGGCTTTACGTTATTTGCTTGCGCCCTTGCGGATGCGCCGGCCCAAACCATCACACAACAACCGCAAAGCTTGATGACAAACAACGGCAGCACGGCGACCTTTAGTGTCACAGTGACGGGCACCGGGCCGTTCAGCTACCAGTGGCGGTTTGACGGCGCCAATTTGCCGGAAAACGTCATCACCACGGTGGCGGGCACTGGCGAGGGCGGGTATTCGGGCGACAACGGCATGGCAACCAATGCGAAATTGAAATATCCCAGCGGCGAGGCGGTGGACGGCGCCGGCAACGTGTATATAGCCGACACCAGCAATGCAGTCATTCGGATGGTGGGCACCAACGGAATCATTACGACGGTGGCAGGCAACGGGACGGCCGGCTATTTTGGGGACAACGGCATGGCGACCAATGCGGAGTTGAGATTTCCCAGGGGCGTGGCTGTGGATGGCAGTGGCAACGTGTTTATTGCCGATACCGGCAATGCAGTCGTCCGCAGGGTGGGCACCAACGGAATCATTACGACGGTGGCGGGCAACGGGACCAACGGTTTTTCGGGGGACGGGGGTCTGGCGACCAACGCCAACTTGTATTCTCCGATGGCTGTGGTGATCGATGCCTCCGGCAATCTGTTTATCGCGGATTCGGACAATGAACGCGTCCGCAAAGTCGATACCAACGGCGTGATTTGGACGGTGGCGGGCGACGGAGACTACGGTTTTGACGGGGATGGAGGCGCGGCGACCAATACGAGCTTGTGGCTGCCGGTGGCCGTGGCGGTGGACGGCTCGGACAATTTGTATATTGCGGATGAGGGCAACCAGCGGGTTCGCAAGGTGGGCACCGACGGCATTATATCGACGGTGGCTGGAAGCGGAGTGGAGGGTTACTCCGGGGACAACGGCCCGGCGATCGCGGCCGGTTTGTATTACCCAGACGGGGTGGCCGTGGATGGATACGGGGACATTTTCATTTCCGATTACTTCACCAATCGCATCCGCCGAGTGGCGCCCAACGGCATCATCACGACGCTGGCGGGCAACGGAACGGCTGGGGAAACTGGGGACGGGGGCGCGGCTGCGAGCGCCGAACTGGATGGTCCGGCGGGACTGGGGTTGGATGGCGCCGGGAACGTGTTTGTCTGCGATTCGGGCAGCAACCGTGTGCGGGAAATCGTGTTGTCGGGAGTGCTGACGTTGCCCGGTGTGACGCTGAGTGAAGGCGGCAGTTACCAGGTGGTGATTAGAAGTCCATCGGGCAGCGTGACCAGCCAGGTGGCGACGCTGACGGTAGCCGCGCCGCCGGTGGTGATCATTCAGCCAGCCAGCCAGGACATTTTGGCGGGAGGCAATGTGACCTTCAGCGTGAGCGCGGCCGGCTCGCCGCCGTTGAGTTACGCGTGGCTTAGCAACAGCACTGCCGTTGCAGGGGCAACCAACACGGCGTACAGCGACAATGGCGTGCAATTGACGGATTCGGGCAGTCAGTTTGTGTGTGTCGTGACCAACGTGTATGGGAGCGTGACCAGCAGCGTGGCGACCTTGACGGTGGGAGTGCCGCCGCTGTTTTCCGTGCCGCCCAGCAATCAGACGGCGCCGCTGGGCGGCAGCGTCACGTTCACCGCCACGAATTCGGGCACTGGTCCGCTGGCCTACCAATGGGTGATGAACGGAACCAATCTGGTTGATTTCATCACCACGGTGGCGGGTGATGGAGGCTATGGGTTTTCGGGAAATGGCGTCCCAGCCACCAACGCCAGTTTGTATTATCCTTATGCTATCGCGGTGGATGCCACCGGCAATCTGTTCATTGCCGACACGGACGACCAACGCATCCGCAAGGTGGACACCAACGGCATCATAACGACGGTGGCGGGGGATGGAGGGTATGGCTATAACGGGGACAATGTCCCGGCCACCAACACCAGTTTGTATTCTCCTGAAGGCGTTGCGGTCGATGCCTTCGGCAACTTGTTTATCGGAGATACAGATAACTACCGCATCCGCAAGGTGGGCACCAACGGGATTATTACCACTGTGGCGGGAAACGGAACCTATGGCTTTTCGGGAGACGGCGGACCGGCCACCGGCGCCTCGTTGGAATATCCGGCCGGCGTCGCAGTTGATGCGTTCGGCAACTTGTTTATCGCCGATGAATACAACCAGCGCATCCGCAAGGTTGGCACGAGCGGAATCATTACGACTTTCGCGGGCAATGGAAACTATGATTATAGCGGGGACGGCGGCCCGGCGACCAAGGCCAGCTTTCGTTATCCCACAGGCGTCGCCATGGACGCCAATGGCAACTTGTTCATTTCGGATTACAGCAATTCACGCATCCGCAAGGTGGACACAAACGGCATGATCACGACGGTGGCGGGCGATCAAAACAGTGGGTTTACAGGAGACGGCGTCCTGGCGACCAATACCAGCTTGTATAATCCTTATGGCGTCGCGGTCGATGCTTGGGGTGACCTGTTTATCGCCGATGAATACAACCAGCGCATTCGCAAAGTTAGCGCCAACGGCATCATCACCACTTTGGCGGGAAACGGAAGCGCTGGTTATTCCGGGGACGGTGGGCTGGCGGTCAACGCCAGCCTGGATGATCCGATGGGCGTCGCGGCGGACGCCTTCGGCAACGTCTTCCTTTCCGATTACGGAAACCAGCGTATCCGGCAGATACTCTCCCCCGCGACACTCACGCTGACCAATCTCAGCGTGACCAACGCGGGGAGTTATCAGTTGGTGGTCACCAGTCCCTACGGCAGCGTCACCAGCAGCGTCGCCACGCTAACACTTTTGCTTCCGCCTTCGATTTCCATACAGCCCGCCAGCCAAAGCGTCCTCGTGGGGAGCAATGCGACCTTCAGCGTGAGCGCCGCGGGAACGGCGCCGTTGATCTACCAGTGGTATGGGAGCAGCGGCGCCATCGGCGCGGCCACCAACTCATCCTACACCACCAATGACGTTCCATCGGCGGCATCCGGCAGCCAGTTCGTTTGTGTCGTCACCAACCTCTATGGGAGCGTCACCAGCGCGGTGGCGACCTTAACCGTCGGCCTGCCCCCCGGTATTACCGCCCAACCGACCAACCAAGTCGCATTGATCGGTAGCAGTACGGCAATCGGCTTGACGCTGTCCGGGACCGGCCCATTTACCTACCAGTGGCAATTTAACGGCACCAATGTCCCCACTAACATCATCACGACGTTGGCGGGCGATGGAACGGGGAAATTCTCCGGCGACGGTGGTATAGCCACCAACGCCGGCTTGGATGGTCCGGAAGGTGTGACGGTGGATGCGTTGGGCAACGTGTTCATTGCGGATACGGACAACCAGCGCGTCCGACGTGTGGACACCAACAAGATCATCACGACTGTAGCGGGCAATGGAAGCTACGGATATGCCGGAGACGGCGGCTCGGCCATCATTGAGGCCCGATTGTATTATCCCGAGGGCGTGGCAGTCGATGCCGACGGCAACTTATTTATTGCCGATTACGACAATCTGCGCGTCCGCAAGGTGGCCACCAACGGCGTCATCACCACGGTGGCAGGCGATGGAGGCTACGGCTATAACGAGGACAATGTCCCGGCCACCAACGCCTCGTTGTATTATCCGACCGGCGTGGCGGTCGATGTTTCGGGCAACGTGTTTATAGCCGATCAAAGCAACCAGCGTATCCGCAAGGTGGATACCAACGGCATCATCACCACGGTGGCTGGCAGCGCCAACTATGGTTTTGCCGGCGATGGCGGTGCAGCCACCAATGCCAGACTGTATAATCCCAGGAGTGTGGCAGTGGATGCCTCCGGCAATCTGTTCATTGCCGACACGGACAACGAGCGCATCCGCAAGGTCGATACCAATGGCATCATAACGACGGTGGCGGGCAACGGGACCAATGGGTTTTCGGGCGACGGCGTCCCGGCCACCCGCGCGTCCTTGAGTTCTCCGGTTGGTGTCGCGGTGGATGCGTTCGGCAACTTGTTTATTGCCGATACAGACAACCTACGGGTGCGCAAGGTGGGAGCAAACGGCATCATCGCAACGGTAGCGGGCGACGGAGACTATGGTTTTAGCGGGGACAATGTCCCGGCCACCAGCGCCTCCGTGTACTTTCCCTATGGCGTGGCGGTCGATGCTTCCGGTAACTTGTTTATTGCCGACACGAGCAACGAACGCATCCGCCAAGTCCTTCCGGCCGGCGCGGGGGCCGTGTTGGACTTGAACACAGTTGCCAGCAGCAATGCCGGCAGCTATCAGGTCATCGTCACCAGTCCCTACGGGAGCGTGACCAGCGCGGTGGCCACCTTGACAATCGTTTATCCGCCCACGATCACGGAGGAAGCGGCCAGCCAATACGCGGCGGTTGGGAGCAATGCGACCTTCAGCGTGGCAGCGGGCGGGACGCCGCCACTTGCTTATGCCTGGTATTGCAACGGCAAGGCCATTGCCGGGGCCACCAGTTCCGCGTACACGACCAACAGCGTGCAGTTGGCGAATTCGGGCAGCCTCTTTGATTGTGTGATCACCAACCTCTATGGCAGGGTCACCAGCGACACGGCCACCTTGATCGTCGGCACGCCGCCGTCCCTTCTGACGCAGCCGACGAACCAGACGCTGATCGAGGGCAAGGCGGTGACGTTTGGGTTGGCGGTCGCCGGCAGCGGCCCGTTCACTTACGAGTGGCAATGCGACGGGACCAATCTGCCGTCCGGCCTGATTTACACGGTTGCCGGCGGTGGAGGATATGGCTATTCCGGCGATGGCGGCTCGGCCACCAATGCCAAAATGGAGTATCCCGAGAGTGTGGCGGTGGATGCCTCCGGCAATCTGTTCATTGTGGACACCGATAACGAACGCATCCGCAAGGTAGCCACCGACGGCACCATCACAACGCTGGCCGGTGACGGATTGGAAGGTTACTCTGGTGACGGCGTCGCGGCCACCAACACCAGCCTGGATTCTCCCGGGGGAGTCGCCGTGGACGCCTTCGGCAACGTGTTCATTGCGGATTATTACAACGAGCGCATCCGCAAGGTGGATACAAACGGCATCATCACCACGGTGGCGGGCGACGGAGGCTATGGTTTTTACGGCGATGGCGGCGCGGCCACCAATGCCACACTGTATTATCCCACAGCCGTGGCGGTGGATGGGAGGGGCAACCTGTTTGTCGCCGATGAATACAACCAGCGCATCCGCAAGGTGGATACCAGCGGCATCATCACAACGGTGGCGGGCAACGGAACCTACGGTTTTTCAGGCGATGGCGGCGCAGCCACCAATGCCAAACTGTCTTATCCCAGGGGTGTGGCGGTCGATGCCTCCGGCAATGTGTTTATTGCCGACACGGACAACGAGCGCATCCGCATGGTGGACACCAACGGCATCATCACCACCGCGGCGGGCGATGGAGCTTACAACGATACCGGGGATGGCGGCCCGGCGATTGACGCCAGTTTCAGGGTTGTTGAAGGCGTGGCAGTAGATGGGCTGGGCAACTTTTTCATAGCTGACGCTGAAAGTTCCGACATTCGCAAAGTGGACTTCCGCGGCATCATTACCGCGGTGGCGGGCATCGGAGGCTATGGTTTTTCCGGCGACGGCGGCGCGGCCACCCAGGCGTCATTGGATTATCCCTACGGCGTGGCGGCGGATGGCTCCGGCGACGTGTTTATCGCGGATACCGACAACCAACGGATTCGAGAGGTGGTGCCGTACGGCGCGGCGCCGACGTTGCTTTTGGAAAATGTCGGCAGCAACAACGCGGGAAGCTATCGGGTCATTGTCACGACGCCATTTGGCAGCGTGACCAGTCAGGTTGCGACCCTGACGGTCCTGTTGCGCCCGTCGGTCGTTGTTCAACCGGTCAGCCAGGACATTCCCGCGGGCGGCGGCGTGACGTTCAATGTGACGGCGACCGGAACCGCGCCGCTGGCCTACGCGTGGTATCGCAATGGCCGGGCAATCGCCGGGGCGACGGGCACCAGCTATACCACCAATGACGTCCGGTTGACAGATACTGGAAACACGTTCGATTGCGTCATTTCCAACGCTTATGGGATTGTAGCCAGCGACGTGGCGACGGTAACGGTGGGCTTGCCCCCGGCCATTACCAAGCAACCGGCCAACCAGACGGCACAACCCGGCAACGACGCCAACTTCGCGCTTACCCTCTCCGGCACCGGTCCGTTGACTTACCAATGGCTCTTCAATGGGACCAATCTGCCTTTCGGCCTGATTTACACGGTGGCCGGCAACGGAGTCTTTGACTTTACCGGGGATGGCGGCCCGGCCACCAATGCGACCTTGGATTATCCAGAGAGCGTGGCGGTGGATGCCTCCGGCAATCTGTTCATTGCCGACACCGACAACGAGCGTATCCGCAAGGTGGACACCAACGGCATCATCACCACAATTGCGGGTGATGGAACCTACGGCTACTCCGGCGACGGCGCCGCGGCCACCAACGCCAGTTTCCGTTATCCTGTCGGTGTCCTGCTGGATGCCTCCGGCAATCTGCTCATCTCTGATTTTTACAATGAGCGTGTCCGCAAGGTGGATACAAACGGGATCATAACGACGGTGGCGGGCGACGGAACAGGCGGTTACTACGGCGATGGCGGCGCGGCGACCAATTGCGAACTGGATGGGCCGTATGGCCTGGCAATGGACACTTCGGGCAATCTCTTCATTGCCGATTCCTGGAATGATGTCATCCGCAAGGTGGACACCAACGGCATCATTACTACCGTGGCAGGCGATGGGAGCGAAAACTATACCGGGGATGGCGGTCCGGCCACCAAAGCCACCCTGGATTATCCTGTGGGGGTCGCGGTGGATGCCTCCGGCAATCTGTTCATTGCCGATTCCGGGAATTATGTCGTCCGCAAGGTGGACGCCGACGGCACCATCACGACGGCGGCGGGCAATGGCTATGAGGGTTACAGCGGCGACGGTGGCCCGGCCACCAGCGCCAGCATGACGGAACCTTTGGCCGTGGCGGTGGATGCGGCGGGCGATTTGTTCATCGCGGATAAGGATAACAATCGCATTCGCATGATGGACGCGGCCGGCATCATCACGACTGTGGCTGGCGTTGGCTTTGAGGGCTACACCGGCGATGGCGGCTTCTCCACCAGCGCCAGTTTTTACTACCCTGAAGGCGTCACCGTCGATGGACACGGCAACTTGTTTATCGCCGATTCGGACAATGATGTCGTCCGCGAAGTTGTGCCTTTGGGCGTCGCGCCGATGCTCTCGTTGACCGATGTGAGCGCGAGCGACGCGGGCACGTATCAAGTCATCATCAGCAGTCCCTTTGGCAGTGTCACCAGCAGCGTGATAACGTTGACGATAGTCTCGGGGCCGGTCATCTCCTCGGCCGTGCGCAATGCCAACGGCAGCGTGACCCTCAATCTCCAAACGGTGCCCGGCGCCGCCAGTCGCGTGTTCGCGGCCACCAACCTGGCGCCGCCGGTTCTCTGGCGGCCCGTTTATACCAACAGCAACGTCGGTTCCAATGGACAGTGGCAATTCACCGACACCAACACGGCAAGTTATCGCACCCGCTTTTTCCGCGCGTCAACCCCGTAATCTGTTTTTCGAGTTGGCGGGGCGGCGTGCTTTAAAGCGTTTTTGCCCCTTGACATTCCTGGCGAGCTGATGTAAATACAAAGTAAATACATTGCATGGTCAATTGATTTACATTAAAGGTTATGGAATTTGATTGGAACAATCCGCCGTTTAATCTGGACAACTCGCTCACGCTGCAGTCGATTGAGGAGTCGTTTGAAGACCCGTTCGCAGTGCGGCTGTTGCCCGATTCTCCACGGTTCTCGGTTCAGGCCCGGTTTTTCAATCTTGGAGTTGCCGCCGATGGAACGGGGATTTTTACGCTCTGCCGCGCCAATGGCAAGCAAGCGCGGGTGATTTTCGCGCGCCCTTTTGAGCCGGAGGATCGCTTTTTTTATCAACGCAAACTGAACCAGACGCTGGCCCAATAAACTGCCATGAATGCCATATCCAGTTGGGAGGAAGTGCCGCTCTTCGACCGCGAGGAGGCGGAGGCGGCGTTTTGGGCGGACAACCGCATCGAAGTGCGGCTGATGGAAAGTTCGGTCGCGGCCGGGAGCGAGTTGTCCGATTCGGTCACGATCACGTTGCGCTTCGACCCGCGGATGCTGGCGCGCATCAAGCGCCTGGCCCGGTCGCGGTATCTGAATTATCAGAGCATGATCAAACAGTGGCTGAGCGAAAGAATGGAGCAGGAGATGCGGGAGCAAAAAATGGGGGCGCGCTCCCAGAACGGATAGCATGAAGACACGTCATCCAGAGCGGTTCTTGGGGTTCACTCTGATTGAACTGCTGGTGGTCATCACCATCATGGGCATTGTGGCGGCGCTGATTGTCTCGGCCGGCCAGAAAGCCATGCGCGCCAAGAAGGACGCGGCCGTCACTGGAATGAGGGAAAAGCTGAGTACCATGATCGACCATTATCAGTCCAAGTTGAATTTCTATCCGCCGGACAATGGGAACCTGGCCATGACGAACCGGGCGAGCTACGATGCCATCGCCGCGATGAACCCATTGATCTACGAGTTGACAGGAGGAACGAACTACACCAACACGGCGGCGGTCTTTTCCGCCCCTGGCATGGGCAATATCCTGCCGATGACGGCCGGGTCGCTATTTGTCAAGGTGTTCAATCGCGCCGGGATAGCAAATTCGGACACAACCGAGCCGCAAGACTTTTACATTCCCGGCCCGCAGCCGCAGGATTACACCAATTACCCCGGATGCACGAACATCTTTGGCCTGCTGGTGCCGGTGCCCGCGGTGCCCAACGGCGGGCCGACCAATTTCTGGCATTACGATTCCTCGTCCCAGTATCGCCATAATCAGAACAGCTACGACCTGTGGGCCGAGTATTACGTCGGCACGGCCAAGAACGGCCTTCCCCTCATCATCACCAACGGCAACTGGTAACTTGACCCATGAACTTCTCCACCGCAAAAAGTGATTCCGGCCCGCGGCTCCTGGCCGTGCAGTGGCTTGACGCGCCCTTGGTGGGACCGTGGCTGCTCGGCGAGCGCAGGCCGCGGCGGCCGGCGACGCGGGGCAGGCTGCGCGGTTGCGGGCGGGGAGTTTGCCGCGGGCGGTCGTTGGCGCGCTGGCGCGCGTTTACGCTGCTGGAGTTGATGCTGGTGGTGGGCATCATCGGTTTTCTCGCCGCGGTGGCTTTGCCGCACATAGGGGGAATGAACAGGGCCAACGCGATGTCGGCGGCCACGCGCCAGTTGCTGGACGACGTGGCGCTGGCCCGGCAACGGGCGATGGTTAATCGCACGACGGTCTATATGGTTTTCGTTCCGCCGCTGTTTTGGACCAATTCGAGTTTTCAGGGAGTGCCGGTGGACCCGTACATGCTGCCGCTGGTGACGAACCTGATGGCGCACCAGTACTCTTCGTATGCGTTGATGAGCCTGAGGACGGTCGGGGATCAACCAGGGCAACATTGGCCGCATTATCTGACGGACTGGCGGACGCTGCCGCAAGGAGTGTTCATCGCTCCGTTTCAATTTGCCGCGAACACGGGGCCGTGGCTCATTTCCACCACCAATACACTGAACGCGGCGGCGCCGACCAACGCCAATGAGATTTACTCGTTTCCGTGGGACAGCGTGGTTTTCCCGTCGATCGCCAATGGCACGAACGTGCCGATGCCATATATTGGATTCACGCCGCAAGGAACCCTTTTGGGCGTGTCCAATCAGTGCATCGTCCTGGATCGCGGGAGCATTTTTTATGCGATGGACAGCAACGGCGTGCCGCTGTCGGTCGCCCCGAGCATCGTTGAAACGCCGCCCGGCAACGCGACGAACAACCCGTGCCTGATCCAGATCGACGGGGTGACGGCGCGGGCGACGATTGAGCAGAATCAATTTCAATGAAACTTTTGCCGAACATTCCGTTCGCAGACGCCAAGGGAGACCGCCGCCAGGGCGAACGAGCCTTCACGATGATAGAGATTGCGATCTCCATCGGCGTGATCGGCTTCGCCCTGGTGGCGATCATCGGCATCCTGCCTTACGGCATGAATGTCCAAAAGGACACCCGCGAGGACACGGCCATCAGCCAGGATGCCCCTTATTTTCTGGACGCCATCCGCAACGGGGCCAGGCCCACCAACACGGGCTTCGCCGGGGGCCTGGATTTTCTGACCAATTACGTTCAATCGGTTTATTTTGTTTCCAATTACGTCACCGGTAATCGCAATGCCGCTGTCGTCATTTCCAATACGGCGTGGAATCCGCCCTTCAGCGGCGCGGAGATCATCGGCCTGCTCTCGACGCCGGAGCCTGGGAGCGCGACGTTGACCAACTACGTCTATAACCGGGCGATCGTCCGTTCCCTGGGGGGGGCGGCGACGGAGCAGAACGGCTCCAACAGCCTGATGGCGTTTCGTTACCAGATGGATGTCGAGGTCGTTCCGTTCAACAGCATCGCGCCGGATACAGTTGACTTTAACAATTACCCGGTGCCGTGGAACGCGCTGGGCCTGGAAAGCAATGATTATGTCATCCGCTCCAATCGCTGGCGGGAGACAACGGTTATCAACGGCCAACCGGGGACGGGCGCGTTGACATACAATCTATTTGACGTTCGGCTGCACTTTAGCTGGCCGGTGCTGCCCAACGGCAGCGTTGGGCCGGGCCGCCAAACCTACCGCACCTTGATCGCGTCGCAACTGATTCCCACGACCGTCACGGGGCCTAGGGGGATCGTCCCGGTCTGGTATTTTCAACCGCAGTACTACACGAACAACATCTACAACAACAACCTGAACCCGACGCAGCAGTGAGAACATCATTTCCAAAGAGCATTCAGTGCGCCCGCCACCAGCGGAAGGCGTTGACGATTCTGGAAATGCTGGTGTCCACGGCCATGCTCTCCTTCATTGTCCTGGGCTTGACCGCCGTTTTCATCCAAACCCAGCGCGCCTTCAAGACCGGGCTTAAGCAGACCACCGTCAACGACGCCGGGCGCACGGTCATGGACATGATCGCCAACGACCTGCGCCAGATGGCCGACGCGCAGAATTCGGGGGTGACGAACCTTTACTGGGCGTGGGCGGCCACCAATCAGTTTATACAAACCAATAACGGCGTCCCGTTCCGCACCAACCAGGTGGACGAGATTTACATCCTTGAACGCACCAACACGGCCTGGATGGGCGTGGGCTACGCCGTCCTCAACCTGGCCCCGGGGGTCGGCACCTTGTACCGCTACGAAATCGTCAGCAATGCGCCGAGCATCACCAACGACCTCTTTTGGCCCTTTTACAACAGCACGATAAACCAGACGTTTCCGGGTCAACCCTCCAACGCCTGGCACCGCGTTGCCGACGGCGTCATTCATTTGAAACTCCGCGCCTTCGATCAGAACGGCAACGAGCCGTGGTTCGAAGCCTACTACGGCGACTACAGCGTGAACAGCGAGGCCTTTGCCTATCCAGCCTTCTACAGCCCTGGTCCAAACATTGTCCCATCCAACACCCTGCCCAACGCGGTCGAACTGGAACTGGGAATTTTGGAGCCGGACACTTTCGCCCAAGCCCGCGCGCTGTCGGTCAACCGGACGGCGCTGATCAACTTTCTGAGCACGACCGCGCCCAAGGTGGATATATTCCGCCAGCGCATCAGCATTCCCGACGTTGCCCGATGAAATTGAACCTACAATCCAGCATGACATGCCGCACCCACTTCAGTGGGTTTGGGGAGCGCGGGCGTCTCGCCCGCGGTTTTCGGCCTCCGGCCGAAAACATCCCCGGCCTCCAGGGAGCGCCGCATCATGATTGCCGTCTTCGTCAACGCAAGTGCGATAGCGTGGCGCTGGTCATCACGCTGCTGATGCTCTCCGTCATCACTTTTCTGGCCGTGGCATTTTTGGCTGTCAGCCGGCGCGACCGTTCGGCCGTGACCGCGAGCCTGGATGTCAGCGGCTCCCGTGCCATGAGTGATGCCGCCCTGGCCCGCGCCCAGGCGGAAATCGCCGCCCAAATGATGGCCCACCTGTACGCCAACAACTACGAGTATCTGAATTACGACTACATGGTTTCGCGCAATTACATCTCGCCGTTCGGCTTCAACATTGGGAGCAAGGACACGACGAATGTCAATTATGACGTGTTAAGCACCGGCGCGCGATTTAACATGGCAAATTTTACCGCCGCCTGGGTGCAGAACATCGCCGATCTTTACTACGATCCCCGTCCGCCGGTTTTCGTCGTCACCAATCCCGTGTTCTACCCGACCAACAGCGATTTCCGCTTCTGGGTGGATGTCAACCGCAACGGGAAATTTGAAACCAACGGCTACATTGCGACGATGAACGATAACAACACTCACACCAGCTCCAATTTTTGGTACGGGGAGCCGGAATGGATCGGGGTCTTGCGGGACCCGCTCAGCCGCCATTCGGCCACCAACCAATTTGTGGGGCGCTACGCCTACATGGTGCTGCCGATTGGAAAGACGCTCGATCTGAATTACATCCACAACTGGGCCAAGGGCAATTACGCCAATAATATCAAGCTGACCAACAGCTCTTCGCCTGGAAACGAGAATGATGGTTTCGCAAGGGATCAGGGCGTGGGTTCCTGGGAACTGAACCTCGCCGGCCTCCTGGATGTGCTCAGCCCGTGGAATTATCAAAACGCGACAAACCAGTATTATGCCGCCAATCCCTATGCTTACAATCCTCCGGCTGGCGCCAACGCGAAGGGCAACACGGGTTACGCCTTCGGCGATGCCGAGGCCATCCTGCGTTATCGCTATTTCCCGCAGCCACCGTTGTTTCCACCGTTCGGCTTTAACCTGGCCACCTTGTATCAGAACCTGCCCTATTTCAACACCAACAATAACGGGATCGATCTGTATTGCCTGACCGCTCCGACCTGGACCAACTACCCGTTCGACCCTCCGCCTAATGTGAACTCACTTTACGTTCAGACAACAACAAAGCCCTGGCCGGGCAGTTATTCGACCAACATGTTTTACGATCCACAGGATTTGTGGGACACCAACAAGACGTCCTATGATTTCACCAACCGACTGCTCCATGCGGAGATGCGGACCAATTCCTTTGACCGTTACACCTTCCAGCGGCTGCTCCAGTCCATTGGCACCAGCTCCGCGCCCGAATACGGGGTGTGGGTCAACGACGGCAATGGCAATCCCACGCTACGCACCAAGGTCAACATCAACTGGGACAATACCGCGCAAATCCAGAAAAACGCGGTGTACGGCCCCATGCCGACGAACCTTGTGAATTGGACGCCGCTGGGCTTTTTCACCAATGCCGCCGAATTGCTTCTTCGTTCGCAGACCTTTATCTACACCAACGTGACCACGAATGGCACTTTGGTGGCAATGACCAATTATTTTGGCGTGACCAACATTCCGATCTACAGTTCGTACTACAACGGCATCCGGTATGATGCTCAAGTCCACCGCATGTTGCAATTGGCGGCGAACATTTACGAGGCGACTGCGGGAAGCATACCTTCGAATTATGATAATGCGGTCCCGGGAAACGGGTTGGCGCCAAACCCTCCGACGGTTTATTTTCCGCACGTATATCGGCCGATATTCAACGCCGTTGTAACCAACATCGGTGGCGTAATAATGACTAATGTCTATATCATTGGCTATACCACTGTGACGAATACCGGGCAGAATAGCTGGCTGAGCCAGATTCAAAACCGCCCATTCAAGCTTGTTTCCGACCCGACTCTTGCATCCGATCTGGCTCGCAACCAGAGCGACAACATTGTGGGCATTCCCTGGATAGTCGGCGCGGTCAAGGGGCTGCCGTCCTTCAACCGCGTCAGTTACGAAAACCGGATCGTGCTCACACGAAAGGTGCTTTTTGTCCGCCCGACAACAAGCTCGCCTTCGTCCACGAATCAATTTTATGTGATGTCCGTTTCGAATTTATTCGGGGTGGACGCCTGGAACCCCTATCATACGAATTTTGTTTATCATCCGGTTTACATAAGCGTCTCGAATTACATGACGCTCATTGTATCCAACAATTTTAATTACGGGTTTAGCAACAACTTTGGCCTTGCTTTGCCGGGTCAATACATAAACATCTCAACAGCTTTCCCTAACGGATGGCCAGGCACGCCTATCAACAGCAACCCGAACCACTACAGCAACAGCTTTGTTTCCCTACTCCAAACGGTCACGACGCCTCTGTCAGGGGGATATTACTCGGACGCTTCAGCAACCTTTTATTCCTTCACCAATCTGCTGACGTTCCTCGGCGGATACAATGGTGGATTTTTGCCGCGCGATCTTAACCAAACCCACTGGCCGGTGCATAACTGGACGGTGACGGTCAGCAATCGCCTGGTTTATTTCATGTTCGACGCGAACTATCACTTGCTGGATTTCGTCAACCTGGGACCGTTTGGCACGACGACAAATTTCACTCAAGCGATATTTCAGAATTCACAAGGCTTGGGCGGATTTGTATCCGGGGGCAATCCATGGGATCCGACATACGGCACCGACTTCGGCACGAGGATGTCCCAGGGCCTGATCAACCAAATTAATGCAGCGGTAAGTGCGGATCCAAAACTTTACGCGAGTCTTACCCCTCCCTATACCAATGGGTACCCTGATCTTGTATTGGGCCTTACCGCCACCAGCCCGAGCAATGTGGTCAGTCAGACCGCAAGTTGGGTAGCCAATGATCCGCTGGTTCACTATACTATTGATGACCTTACCTGGCCGGCTTCGGATGAAACCGTGACGGCGGTCGAGGTTCCGAGTGTCTATACAGTTATCAGCAATCTTTCCACTAAAGTCGGCATGGAAAGCCACCGGTACGACCCGTGGGAAACGCCGTTTGTCGGCCAAACTGTATTACCGCAAACCGACGGCATCATGTTGTTCAAGGATCCGCTGATATATGGCCCTGACAATTGGCAATTCCCCACGAACAAGTTCCCCAGCGTGGGCTGGCTTGGACGGGTCCACCGCGGGACACCGTGGCAGACGGTGTATCTGAAAGCGGACGACCCCACGCAGACGGCCAATTGGCCTCTTTGGGCCAACGATAGCCTTGGCAGCATGTATCCCACCAATGACTGGGCGTTGGTGGATTTGTTCACGGCGGCGCCAAACGACAATGCGGCGCGCGGGTTGTTGTCGGTCAATCAAACCAACGATCCGGCCTGGGCAGCGCTGTTGAGCGGAGTCATCGCCCCAACCAATGCCAACGGCGGAATGCCCATCGATCCGACCAATGTGTATGAATTCCTTTGGGGCTATACCAATTCAGCCGTGCCGACGCAGTACGCGGCCTTTAGCAATGCGATCAACGGCGTTCGGTTGGCCCAGACCAACGGCGTGTTCCACAAGGTGGGAGAAATCCTCGGGGCGGCCACGCTGACGACGCAGTCTCCGTATCTTGACACGCCGGCGAAGCAGTATTCCGACGAGGTGGTGGAGCGGATACCGCAGCAGATACTTGGGTTGCTCAAGGTGGGGGAACCGCAGTTTGTCATTTACGCCTGGGGCGAATCGCTCAAGCCCAAAAACCTCTATTCTCCCAATATTCCTTTGGCCAATCTGAATATCTGCACCAATTACGAGATCACCGGCGAATTCCTCAGCCGCACGGTTTGCCATGTCGTGCATACCAATGGCCTGCCCAAATTCGTGATCGACAGCTATAATATCGAACCCGCCAACTGAAGCCCATGCGCCCAAATTCCAACTTCTCTTGTGCTGGCGGCAATTTCTCCCGTTTGCTTATCAATTGTCATCAAACGAGGTTAGGAGGTCGTGATGCGTTTTAAACCCCGGACTTGGTTTTTGGTCAGTCTGCTGCTTTTCGCCGGCGCGGCCTGGATGTGGAACCATGCCAACAATGTCAACAGAGGGCGCCAGCCCGGCGCTCCGGCCAAAGCGGCGGCGGGACAGAGCATGCCGCTGGTCAGGGTCTCCACCACGGGGGCATTGGGCAAGGGCAAGTCATACCACG